>JBDIAD010000217.1:0-3189 GCA_039812205.1 Leucobacter sp. | reverse complement strand
GGGGTGCTCAGACATCGCATCAGATATCGCCTCACTCATCGGCGCGCTCGGTTACCCGGCCGGAACACTCCGACGATTCCGCGCAGAGGGCGCGTGAGCCGCCAAGAACTCGATCGTTCAATACCCTCGATATGAAGATTCAACTCGTGATTGACCCGTTCGAGTTCTGCGATCCGCCGGTTCAGCTCCTCGAATTCAATGCTCTGGAGACGCAGCTGCTCGATCTGCCGGTCGAGTTCCTTCTCGCGCCCGCGGAGCTCATTACGAATACGCTGCAGTCCGGCCGAATCGTCCCGGGCATCGCGCCCCGCGATGTTTGCAGAGTTCTCCAAGATCCTGTCATCCTCACCGACGCGAACGAACTAGAGCAGTATGGCTATGCTAGCTGACGCATAATCATTCGCCGAGGCAATCGGAGCTCGATGCGGCTACGGTAGAATTTCTCGAATGCCGAATCATTCGCTTGCTCGTCCGACTTGCGGATCGGGAATCCGAAGTGGTGTGTATGAATCGTGAAGAACGCCTAGCCGCGATCTCCGAGCTTCCGTTCGACTCGGTGGGGAGCATTGGGAAGCAGGCGAAGCCGCGCTCCTTCTCCCGAAGCTTGAGCGAGATTCTGAGCCACCGCAGCATGCTCGCGCTCTTCGTTCGACGCGATCTGAAGTCGCGCTACAAGGACAGCGCCCTCGGCTTCACCTGGACGCTCGTCCGACCGATCACCCAACTGGTCATCTACTGGGTGGTCCTGGGCATGTTCCTCGGCGCCGAGCGCGGCATCCCGAACTTCGCTATCTACATCTTCACCGGTCTGACCGCGTTCGGGCTCTTCCAAGAGATCGTCTCAGGAGGCACCGGATCGATCCTCGGTAATGCAGGCCTCGTGAAGAAGGTCTATGTACCCCGGGAACTCTTCCCGCTCGCGGCCGTCGGCTCGGCGATCTTCAATTTCTTGATCCAGTTCGGCATCCTCGTCGTCGCCTGTATCGTTTTCGGAAATCTCTTCCTCTCCTGGGACATCCTGTATTTGATCCCGGCGACGTTCGTGCTCATCGTGTTCGGCCTGGCGTTCGGCCTCGCGCTCGCGGCATGGAACGTCTACCTGCGCGATGTGGCATATCTCGTAGACGTGCTTCTGATGGTGCTGCTGTGGGCCTCTCCGATTCTCTATTCCTGGGAGATGGTGAGGAACGTCCTCACCGACCACGGACTCACGTGGCTGCTCGAGCTCTACACGAACAACCCGATCACGCTCGCGGTGCTCGGCTTCCAGAAGGCCGTCTGGGGCACCGATGCCCAGGGACTCGCGAGCCCGGCACATCTCGAATTGCGCCTGCTCATCGCCTCGGTGATCGGCGTGGTGCTGCTGTACTTCGCGCAGCGCATCTTCACCCGCCTGCAAGGCAATTTCGCCCAGGAGCTCTGAGCCCTCGATGACCATCGCAACCGAGACGCCGCTCGTCGTACGAGCCGAGCACGTCACGAAGACGTTCACCATTCGCAAGGACAATTCGCTCAAGGAGCGGATCGTGGCCTTCTCGCGGGGCCGTGCCCATGCCGAGGCGTTTCATGCGCTCGACGATGTGAGCTTCGATGTCGAGGCCGGCACGACGCTCGCACTCATCGGCCACAACGGTTCGGGCAAGAGTACGCTTCTGAAAGTGCTCGGCGGCATCGTCGATCCGAGCTCGGGCATCATCTCGCGCCGCGGCCGCATCGCCGCCCTGCTCGAGCTCGGCGCGGGTTTCCACCCCGATCTCAGCGGGCGAGACAACGTGTTCCTGAACGCCTCGCTGCTCGGCATGAGCCGCGCCGCAACTGAGCAGGTCTTCGACAAGATCGTCGAATTCGCCGAGCTCGGCGACTTCATCGATACCCAGGTGAAGTTCTACTCGTCTGGCATGTACGTGCGGCTCGCCTTCGCCGTCGCCGTGCACTCGGACCCCGACATCCTGCTCGTCGACGAGGTGCTCGCCGTCGGCGACGAGGCGTTCCAGCGCAAATGCATGGACGTGATCCGCCGCTTCCAAGATGAGGGCCGCACGATTCTGCTCGTCACGCACAACCTCGATCAGGTCGTCGACCTGTGCAACCAGGCAGTGCTGCTCGACCACGGCAAGATCGTCTACAACGGCGAGCCGCGCGAGGCCGTGCACCAGTTCCGTGACCTGCTCGAGGCACGGCGCCTCGAGCATCTCGGCGAGCAGACTGACGGCGAGCCCGAGCCTCAGGTGACGGCGAGCGCAGTCGTGCGCGTACCCGGCCGAGCCGCCGGTGAACCGGCGCACCCTGGCGACGCGATCGAGCTGGTCATCACGGTTCACGGAGACTTCGAGCGCGGCGACTGGGGCTGCGGAATGTACATGGATGACACGCTCGGCCGCACCGTCATCTCAACGGATTCGAGCGCCCTCGAAATCGAGCTTCCCGAGGTGCGGGGCTCGCGAGATGTCGTCTTCGAATTCGACAGCCTGTCCCTGACAGAGGGCAAGTACTTCATGAGCATCACTATCGCCGACGGCGACGGCAACCACATCTTCAATCAGATGCAGGCGTGCTCATTCGACATGACGAGCCCTCCCGGCGTGCGCGGACCTGTCTACAGCCCGGTCGAATTGCGCTTCGACACGTAGGCCCGAGCCCAGAGACCGGATCCCCTACTTCGACAGCGCGTTCAAATACCTGCCGTACCCGCTCTTCACGAGCGGGGCCGCGAGCTCGGCAAGCTCGGCATCGGTGATCCACCCATTCCGCCAGGCGATCTCCTCGATGCAGCCCACCTTGAAGCCCTGGCGGTCTTCGATGACGCGCACGTACTCCGACGCCTGCATCATCGACTCGAAGGTTCCGGTATCGAGCCACGCGGTGCCGCGATCGAGCGTCTGCACCGAGAGCGCGCCGGCCTTCAAGTACTCCTCGTTCACGCTCGAGATCTCGAGCTCGCCGCGAGCGCTCGGCGTGATGCTTTTCGCGATGCGCACCACGTCGTTGTCGTAGAAGTAGAGGCCCGGCACCGCGTAGTTGCTCTTCGGCGTCGTCGGCTTCTCCTCGATGGAGATCGCGCGCATCTCGCTGTCGAACTCGACCACACCGTAGGCAGTCGGATTCGACACGTGGTAGGCGAACACCACCGCGCCCTCGATCTCGGTGTGCCGTCGCAGGCTCGTCCCGAGCCCCGCCCCGTGGAAGATG
>JBDIAD010000216.1:0-3217 GCA_039812205.1 Leucobacter sp. | reverse complement strand
CTTCCGCACCCACCATCAATTTCAACGACGTGGTCGACGCCTCGTCGGTCACCTGCATCGTGATCGGCTACGCCGGCCGTGATGCCGAGAGCGTGCAGGCGCACATCGACGAGCTCGCGGCGATCGGCGTCGCGCCGCCGCCCGAGGTGCCGATGGTCTACCGCATGAACCCGGGCCTGCTCACCACCGAGCCGAGCATCGTGGCCGGCGCCGACTCCTCGGGCGAGGTCGAACCGCTGCTGGTGCGCGCCGGCGGCCGCCTCTACCTCGGCGTCGGCTCCGACCACACCGACCGCAAGCTCGAGGCCGAGGACATCCTCACCTCGAAGCTCGCGTGCCCGAAGCCGGCGAGTGCGCAGCTCGTCGAGATCGACGCCGACACCTTCGACTGGGACGCCTGCCGCATCAGCTGCAGCGTCGACGGGCGTCAGATCCAAGACGGAGGGCTCGACAGCCTGCGCACCCCGCAGAACATCCTCGGCATCCTCGCCGAGCGGGGCGAGGTCTCGGCCGACGAGGACCTCGTGATCTACGGCGGCACGGTGCCCCTCATCGGCGGAGAGTTCGTGTTCGGGAAGGCGTGGACGATGACGCTCACGCTGCCCGACGGGGCCTCCATCACCCACTCGTACGAGACAAGAGAGAAGTGATCATGCGTACAGGAGACGATTACAAGAACAGCTTGCGCGACGGCCGTCGAGTGGTCTTCGGAGGCGAGATCGTCGACGACGTCACCACTCACCCCGCGTTCACCGGGGTGATCGACACCATCGCGGCCATGTACGACGTCGCGGCCGACCCCGCATCGGGCATGCAGATGCCCCATCCCGAGACCGGGGAGCCCACGAACCGGATCTGGCTGCCGCCGCGGAACGCAGAGGAGCTGCGCCTGCGCCGTGCCGCGCACGAGACGTGGGCGAAGGTGAGTCATGGGTGGACCGGGCGCAGCCCCGACCACGTGGGATCCTTCCTCGCCGCGTTCGCGGCGCACCCGGAGGCCTTCGACGGCGTGCGCGACTGCTCGGAGGCGGTTCGCGCCTACGCCGACCGGCTCGCGAAGGAGGATCTCTACCTCGCCTACGCGATCATCCCGCCGAAGGTGCCGTTCACGCCGGGAAGCGATCCCGCCGATAAGGAGTTCATCCAGGTCGGCGTCGTCGATGAGCGCGAGGACGGCATCGTGGTGCGCGGATCGCAGTTCCTCGCGACCGGCGCCGCGATCTGCGACGAGATCTTCGTCTCGTGCATCGCGCCGATCGCCGAGGGCAACGAGGACTTCGCGCTGAGCTTCGTGCTCCCCGCGGCGGCCGAGGGGCTCACGATGTACCACCGTCGCCCGCTCGCACCGCAGGCCGCGAGCGGGTTCGACCAGCCGCTCACGAGCCGCTTCGACGAGCCCGACGCGGTGCTGGTGTTCAACGATGTCTTCATCCCGTGGGAGCACGTCTTCGCGTATCGGGATCGGGATGTCGCTCGGGCGCAGTTCTTCGCCACCGGCGCGCACCGCCTCGGCAACTGGCAGGCACAGATCCGCTTCCTCACGAAGCTGCGCTTCATCGCCTCGGTCGCGCACCGCATGACCGAGGTCTCGGGCGCGCAGAAGGATCCGAACGCCCGCGGCAAGCTCGGCGAGCTCGCCGCCCTCGTGTCGCTCGTCGACTCGGCCGTGACCGCCGCGGAGGCGACCGCCGAGCTCGACGCCCAGGGCATGATGGTGCCGGGCAAGCGCCCGCTCTACGGCATCATGGGCCTGCAGGCCGAGCTGTACCCGCGCGTGATGTCGATCCTGCGAGAGCTCGCGGGATCGAATGTGACGCAGCCGCCGGCCACGATCCACGACCTCGAGTCGCCCGAATTCGGCCCCGAGCTCATGCGCTACATCAAGTCGCCCGGCGCCGACACGGTCGAGCGCGTGCGCCTCTACAAGCTCGCCTGGGACATCGTCGGCACCGAGTTCGCCGGTCGTCATCAGCAGTACGAGATGTTCTACGCCGGTGCGCCCTCCATGGTGCGCGGCGTGTACACGGTGAACAACTTCGGGTACGAGGAGTTCGCGCCCGAGCTGGAGGAGTTCCTCGACTCGATTCCGCTGCCGCAGACGCCCGCGTCGGCGTAGGCCCGCACACGTTCTCTACCAGTTCTGCACAAGGAGGATTCCCCATGAAGCCCGAGATCGAATTCACGACGCTCACCGATCCGACGTACGAGCCCATTCCCGGGGTGCCGGGCCTGAGCCAGGCGATTCTGGCCCACGACCCCGAGCACGACGTGGTCACCCGCATTCTCAAGTTCGAGCCGGGCACCGACTCGACCCCGATGGGCGCGCAGGCGCACGAGTCGTGGGAAGAGGTGTTCATCTTCGAGGGGTCGTTCACCGACCTCACCCTGAATCAGACCTTCACGGCTCCGTGCTACGCGGTGCGCCCGCCCGGAATGCCGCACGGCCCGTGGAAGTCGGAGACCGGTGCACGCATGTTCGAGGTGCGCTACTACCGCAAGGACGGCCCGTTGGGCGGCGAGGCGTAGGCGCCGCTGCTCCGGCTGCGAATGCCCGTTCAGGTTTCGGCCTGGGCGGGCATTCGCGCGTTCAGTGCGCGCCCGCAGTCCTCGTGATGGGCGCGTTCAGCGTCACCCCGGGGCTCGACTGGCCGCTTTCACTGCGGTTCGGCGCGGTGATCCGCGAGTGTGGGCAACGTCGTCGCCTGAAAGAGAAGAAACCCCCGGAACCCGCTGATTGCTCGGCGGTTCTCGGGGGTTTCTCGTGGCGGTGACGGTGGGATTTGAACCCACGGTAGGGGTTGCCTACACGACATTTCGAGTGTCGCACCTTCGGCCGCTCGGACACGTCACCGCGGAAAAGCTTACGTGAAAACCTGCGCGAAGGTGAAATCGAACCCGCCGATGTCACGGCTGCGACTCGAAGACCCCTTCCACTGTCGCCGACACGGTGATCTCCTTGACCGACACCTCGGCGGGTGCGGAGGAGTCCGCCGCAGCGAAGCGAGCCGTCATTGCGTAGGGGCCGGGGTGCCCCGAGGAGCCGCTGTCCGAGACGGTCACCACCCGGGTGATCCGCTCGCCCAGTGCGGTCGCATAGTCGTTCGCGATCTCGCGCGAAGCGCCGACGGCCGCCCGGCGGGCCTCTCGCTCCCGCTCGCGCTTCGTCCCCTCGGTGAGCGCCCAGTCGATGTCGACCTCGGCGCCGGCCCGCGTGAAC
>JBDIAD010000215.1:0-3225 GCA_039812205.1 Leucobacter sp. | reverse complement strand
GCCGGCGAGTCCGCCCCCGCGTTGAAGCCGCTCGGACGCGAACCCGGCGTCCCCCATAACCGCGGCGTCGACCGACCGGCCGCCCCCACGGGCGGCGAGCCGCCGTCGTACCGCCCCGCAACCCCTCCGCAGGGAACGATGCCTCCCGTATCGGGCCGGAGCGGCGGGCGCGGCGACCGCATTGCGACGATCATTCTGCTGGCCATCGGCACCCTCGGCGCGATCTACATGTCGCTCACCCTGATGCTGATGCCGTCGAGCTTCAACATCATCGCGAATGTGCTCGAGATGGACGGCTTCACGGTTCCGTCGTCCGTGCAGACGCTCGGCACCGTGGGCACGCTCGTCCTCCTCGCGCTCTACGCGGTCATGCTGATCTTCTCGATTCAGCGCATGCGCGCGGGCAAGATCGCGTTCTGGATCCCCCTGGTCGCGGGGGCGCTCGCCATCGTCGTCGTGATCGGCGTCATGATGGTCGCCCTCTCGCAGATGCCCGAGATCCTGAAGGTCATCTCCGACCCCGACATGGCGGCGCGCCTGCTCGACCCCAGCACCTACCTCAAGCAGTAGCGGCATCGGCGCCGCCGAGTTCGGCGGTGTCGTCACCCGAGGGGTCGGCGTCCGAGGGGTCGGCGTCCGAGGGGTCGCCTCGCCCCGCGGCGAGGCTGCGCGTCACGGTGTCCGTACCCCGGCGGATCAGCGATTCGCGATCGCTGCCGCGGATGGCGATATGCAGCCACTCCATCGTGGTGTCGAGCTGGCTCGCCTGCGACGCCGCATCGTGCAGACCCGAGAGCAGCGTCTCGGGCACCTCCCGATCGTACTTGTAGTAGATCTTGTGCTCGAGGCTCGCCCAGAAGTCCATCGCGATGGTGCGGATCTGCACCTCGACGATCGTCGGCACCGGGCCGCTCGAGAGGAACACCGGGAGCTCGAGCAGCAGGTGCAGGCTGCGATACCCGTTTTCCTTCGGTTTCGCGATGTAGTCCTTCACCTGGTAGATCTTCACATCGCTCTGCGCGGTGAGCAGCTCGAAGACCCGGTACACGTCCGAGACGAACGAGCAGACGACGCGCACACCGGCGATATCGGTGATCGACTCGCGGATCAGCTCGCTCTGCAGCGGAATGCCCCGCCGCTCCATCTTGGTGATGATGCTCTCGATGTCCTTCAGGCGGCTCGACACATGCTCGATGGGGTTGTACTCGCCGGTCTGCGAGAACTCCTCCTGCAGGATCCGCAGCTTGGTGACGACCTCATCGATCGCGAACTTGTAGGGCATCAGAAAGCGGGTGAGATGCTCGCGCACCTCGCGGCGCCCCTCGATATCCTCAAGATCGATCTCCGAGAGATCGATCGGGCCGGTGAGCGGCCGCACGCCCGTCACGTCGCCCCGCACGGGCTCATCGCGCAACGCGTCGCCCTGCGGAGTCTCGGTGAAGTCGGTCACGCTCCCACGCTAGCCCACCGCAGTGAACGCCCCGTGAGAAGGCCGTAATATTTCGCGGACAGGGCCGAGCCGCAGCGGATCGCCGGTCGCTCGTCAGTTCGCGGCGGTGCGGATGCGCCCGCCGAGCGCGCGCTCGTCGGCTCTGCCGTTCGCATCCTGGCGCAGTTCCTTCGGCAACGAGAACACCAGATCTTCTTCCGTCGTGACCTCGACCTGCACATCGACATAGCCGGCATCGGCGAGATCGTCGAGCAGCTCCTGCACGAGCACCTCGGGCACCGAGGCGCCGCTCGTCACGCCGATCGTCTGCACACCCTCGAGCCACTCCTGCTTCACCTCGCTGGTGAAGTCGACGCGATGCGCGGCCTTCGCCCCGTATTCGAGCGCGACCTCCTTCAGCCGCACCGAATTCGACGAGTTCGACGACCCGACGACCAGCACGAGGTCGGCCTGCGGCGCGATGAGCTTGATCGCCACCTGGCGGTTCTGCGTCGCGTAGCAGATGTCGTCGCTCGGCGGATCCTGCAGATTCGGGAACCGCGCGCGCAGGCGATTCACCGTCTCCATTGTCTCGTCGACCGAGAGCGTCGTCTGCGACAGCCAGACGAGCTTGTCGGGATCGCGCACAACGAGCGAATCGACGTCGTCGGGCGAGTTCACGATGGTGATGTGCTCGGGAGCCTCACCGCTCGTGCCCTCGACCTCTTCGTGGCCGGTGTGACCGATGAGCAGGATCTCCATGTCCTGCTTCGCGAAACGCACCGCCTCGCGGTGCACCTTCGTGACGAGCGGGCAGGTGGCGTCGATGGCCTGCAGGCGGCGATCCTCGGCGGCTTGCACGACCGCGGGCGAGACGCCGTGGGCCGAGAACACGACATGCGAGCCCTCGGGAATCTCATCGACCTCATCGACGAAGATCGCGCCCATGTCTTCGAGGGAGCGCACGACATGCACATTGTGCACGATCTGCTTGCGCACGTACACGGGGGCGCCGTAGCGCTCGAGCGCCTTCTCGACCGCGACGACCGCGCGATCCACCCCCGCGCAGTACCCGCGAGGGGCGGCGAGCAGCACTCGCTTCGGCCCGCCCACCGGCACGTCTTTCAGGCGGCCCTCGCGGCGGCGCACGCGAGGCATCGCGAGGCTCACCACGGGGGCGCCGACGAGTCGCGGATCCTGTGCCGGAGCGGTCGAAGACATGCCTTCAGTGTACGCGTTCTCCCTGTCATACACTGGGCGGGTGGTGAGTGAGGGAAGGGGCGGGGAGACCGCGCTCGGGCCAGCGATGAACGCTTGGTTCACCGCGAACGCGCGCGATCTTCCGTGGCGCGGCTCGCCGCCCGAGGTGACCCCGTGGGCGGTGCTCGTCTCCGAGTTCATGCTGCAGCAGACCCAGGTGGATCGCGTCATCCCCCGCTTCCTCGAATGGATGTCGCGCTGGCCGACGCCCGCGGCCCTCGCGGCCGCCCAGCCCGGCGACGCCGTCCGCGCCTGGGATCGACTCGGCTACCCGCGCCGCGCCCTGTGGCTGCATCGCGCCGCGGTCGAGATCACCGAGCGGCACGCGGGCGAGGTGCCGCGCGATGTCGATGCCCTGCTCGCGCTCACCGGCGTCGGCCCGTACACCGCCCGTGCCGTCGCGGCCTTCGCGTACGGCGAGCGCCACCCCGTCGTCGATACGAACACGCGCCGAGTGATCGCGCGTCTGGTGCACGGCGTCGCCGCGGCCGGCATGCCGCGGCCGGCCGATCTGCACGACCTGGCCCAGCTGCTGC
>JBDIAD010000214.1:0-3241 GCA_039812205.1 Leucobacter sp. | reverse complement strand
TGCCGGCGCACGAGCGCTTCGACGAGCTCCTGCACATCCTGATCGTGCAGCACGGTGAGCGCTCCGAGGATGCCGTCGGCGACGAGCCCGCCGAGGTGCTCGGCATTCCCGGGCACCCGCAGCCAGGCCCCGGCGGCGCGCGCCCCGCTGATCGTCGAGAGCTTGTCGTGCACGACCTCGTCGGCGAGGAAGTTCTGCTCGATGAATGAGCCGAGCCCGGCGCCGATCTCGTCCTTCTTGTTCGAGATCAGATTCGTGTGGGGGATCCTGATGCCGAGCGGGTGGCGGAAGATCGCCGTCACCGCGAACCAGTCGGCGAGGGCGCCCACCATGCCGCCCTCGCTCGCCGCCCGCACGAACCCGAGCCAGGGGTGGCGCGCCTGCAGCACGAAGGAGACGACGAACACCACCGCCATGAAGCCGAGCAGCAGCAGTGCGATGAGCTGCATGCGGCGCAGCTGTCGCAGTCGCGCGAAATCGTCGGGCGTCACCGCCCCGAGGGTTCGCCTGCGGCTGCCTCGAATCCCGGAAGGTCGAATCCCGGGAGTCCTCACCGCGCGCATGAGTCGATTATCCTCCTCGTCGGCTGTGCACGAGGTCACCGCGCGACGGCTCACGAGACGGCCGTGCGCATGCGCATGGGATACTCGGACGGAGGCAGGGCGGAGGATCAGTGGCAGCAAGACGCGGTGGCGGCTATCGTGCGCCGGGAAACTTCGATCCCCGACGGGGCGGCAAGTCGAAGCGGGGCGGATCGCGGCCCGTGGAACCCGGTCGCGAGCGCAGCACCGGCTCGCGCGATCGCGGCACCGACCGACGCGATGCGCGTGAACCCGCGAAGCCGCCCGCGCTGCAGACGCCGCCGAAACTGCAGGGCGCCAGGATCGTGCGCGAAGACGAGCCGGTCGCGCGATCCTTCGCCGAGCTGGGCCTCGGGGGCAATATCGTGCGTGCGCTCGCCGAGCTCGGCGCGACGGAGCCGTTCGCCATCCAGGCGGCGACGATCCCCGACGCGCTCGCCGGGCACCACGTGCTCGGGCGTGCGCGCACCGGGTCGGGGAAGACCATCGCCTTCGGAGCCGCGCTCGTCGAGCGTCTCATGCGATTGAAGCTGCAGGGTGAGTTCCCCGCCGACCCGGCCCCGCCCAAGCGCGAGCGCGGGGTCGCGGTCTCGCGGCAGCCGCGGGCCAAGGCGTCGGCGGCGCGGCCCGCGAAGGCGCTCATCCTCGCGCCGACACGGGAGCTCGCGCTGCAGATCGACCGGACGGTGCAGCCGATCGCGCGATCGGTCGGCCTCTACACCGCGCAGCTCGTGGGCGGGCAGCCATTCGAGCCGCAGCTGCATGCGCTCGGCCGCGGTGCGGATGTCGTCATCGGCACCCCCGGCCGCATCCACGATCTCGCGCAGCGCGGCAGCCTGCAGCTCGGGCACGTCGCGGTCACGGTGATCGACGAGGCCGATCTCATGTCGGAGTTCGGCTTCATCGAGACGGTGCAGCAGGTGCTGCGGCGCACCCGCCGCGGCGGCCAGCGGCTGTTGTTCTCCGCGACGCTCGACCAGGCGGTGCAGGAGCTCGTGCGGGAGTTCATGCCGGAGCCGGCGATCCACGAGGTGGTGCACGGGGATGCGGCGGAAGCCGATCACGCACCGGCCGGGAACGTCGAGCATCGGGTGCTTCTCGTGCTGCGGGAGGACAAGGACGCGGCGCTGGTCGAGCTGGCGCGCAGCGGTGGGCGCACCATCGTGTTCTGCCGCACACGCTCCTACGTCGAGCATGTGGCGCAGCTGCTCGCCGATGCGGGCCTCGCGACGACCTCGCTCCACGGCGACCTCGCCCAGCCCAAGCGCGAGCGGAATCTCGCGCGTTTCGCGGAGGGGAAGGCGCGGGTGCTCGTCGCGACCGATGTCGCGGCACGGGGGATCCACATCGACGATGTCGACACCGTGCTGCAGGCCGATCCGCCCGACGACCCGAAGGCGTATGTGCACCGCGCCGGTCGCACGGGACGGGTGGGGCGCGCCGGGCGCGTCATCACGCTGATCCCGCGCACCCGGCAGAAGCGCACGCGGGAGCTCTTCGCGGAACTGGGTTTCGAACCCGATGCGTACGGGGAGTATGGGGAGTTCGTGCCGGGGCGGAAGTGAACCCATAGCCGCCGGCAACCCTCCGGGGAGCGCGCTTGAAATCCAAACCTTCAATGCTAACCTGAACGTTGAATTTTGCGGCTCGCGTCTCGGAAACGCTGGATGTGGTGCCGATGACGGAACATCCAGAGACCCGGGAGGATGCATGCGAGAACGAACGAGGCCGAGTACGCGCCGATGGCTCGCGGCGGCCGGAGCGTTCGCGCTCGTCGGGGCGATGGCGATCGGTGGGCAGGTGCACCTGGGTGCGACTCCCGCGCACGCGCTGAATCTGCCGACCTGGGACGACGTGCAGGCCGCGAAGGCGAACAGCGCCGCCGCCGCCGCGAAGGTGACCGAGATCGAGGGGCTCATCACCGCCGGGCAGGCCGAGCTCGAGCGACTGCGCAACGCGCATGCCGATGCCGTGACCGCCTTCGAGAAGGCCGAGGCCGATTTCATGGCGGCCGCACAGAAGTCGGCGACACTCGATCAGCAGGCCTCCGAAAGCGCCGCGGCCGCCGATGCCGCAGCCGATCAGGCGGCATCGCTCGTATCGCAGATGTACCGCTCGGGCGGGGTGGATCGCAATCTCGAGCTCTTCCTCGAGACCGACGGCGATACCGCCGATCTGCTGCTCGAGCGGCTCGCGTCTATGTCGCGCGCGACCGAGCGCAACACCGCGATCTCCGACGAGGCGGAGCGCGCCACGAACACCGCGAAGTCGCTCGGCGATCAGGCCGAGGTGGCCCGCGCCGAGCGCGAGGAACTGCGCGCGCAGAAGGAGCAGCTGCAGGAGCAGGCCGCGCAGGCGGTCGCCTCGCAGCAGGACGCGGTGACGAAGCAGGAAGAGGATCTGAAGGTTCTCGACGCCCAGCTCGCCGCCCTCAAGGACACCGAATCGACCACGGTCGCGGGGTACCAGGAGCGCCTGCGCATCGAGGAGGAGATCCGCCAGGAGCAGATCCGCCAGGCCGAGGAGGCGGCGCGCAAGGCCGCCGAGGAGGCCGCGGCGAACAATCCGGGCAACGGCGGTGGCGGTGGCGGCGGTGGGGGCGGCAGCTTCTCCGGCTGGTACGTGCCGATCCCGTACAGCTACATCTCCACCTACTTCCA
>JBDIAD010000213.1:0-3242 GCA_039812205.1 Leucobacter sp. | reverse complement strand
CGGCTCCTTCGTCGCGGGACTCGACAAGAAGGCCCTGAAGGACGTGCAGACCGCGGCCGTGAAGGCCGGCGTGCTGAACGGAGTGGCCGCCGAGGCGATCATGCCCGGCGCCCCGGAGGGGCTCACCGCCGCGACGAGCAAGGGCAAGTCGGCCTTCGTCGCCGTCATCCCGCCCGCGGCCGGAGAGAAGAAGTTCCGCATCCTTCCCGTGAAGGACGAGGCGATCAACCCGCCGTCGTTCGGCTGATCGACCGCACAGTGGCGCAGTTCGGCTGAGAATCGCCCATCCGGCTGACGAATTCCCCCGGTTTCTCAGCCGGATGGGCGATTTTCAGCCAAAAGGTTTCGATCTCTCTCCCCGCGCCGCGACCGACGGCTCGCTCACGCCAGCGGCGGTTCGAGGTGCTGCGCGAGCTCGTCGAGCAGGGACTGGATCTGCGGCTCCACGAACCGGGCGACCGCCGCGGTGATCCGCACCCGATGCTCGCTCAGCGCGAGGCACAGCTGCGCGCCGATGTCGTTGGTGTACTGATCGGCGAGTTCCATCTCGCGACGCAGCTGCTGCTTCTCCTCGGCGCTGAGCGGGGGCATGGGCAGCGGCGGCTCGGGCCGCGTCTGCTCGGCGAGACCCGCGAAGGTGAAGAGCGTCGGCTGCTCCCCCTCGACCTCGGGGTCGAGATCCAGTCCCTCGTACTCGGGCTCGAGGCCCGCTTCGGGACGGTAGCCGCCGGCGCTCCAGATCGCCTCCCCCGCGAGCTCCGCGTGCATCACCGGGAGCTGCGCCTCGACGTACTCGTCGACGAGATGGTCGATGATGCGCTGCATCCGGCTGGTGAGCGCGTGCGCCACCTGATGCGGCACCAGCCCGCCGATGCCGGCAGCATCGAGGATCGGCGATCCGATGCACCGCCCGCACATGCGCGAGCGGCCGCGGTGGGTGCCCGGAGACCAGGCGGGGAGCCATCGCAGCCACGCATCGACCCCCGCATCGACGCGTGTGGCGAGTGTCGCGCTCATCGTTCGGCCCCGCTCTCGGGATCGTCCTCTCCCCGGGATCCGTCTGGCGGCGGATTCCAATCCGGCCCGGGTTCGCCGCGACGCTCCCATGGCCATTGTGGCACAGGGCGATCGGTGTAGATCCGGCGCACGAGCACCACCCAGAAGACGATCGAGCACACGGCCCAGATGATGGCGAGCGCGAGCGCGAAGGGGCTCAGCCAGGTGTCCTGCATCTGCATGCCGACGGCCATGCCCAGCAGGCTCCACGCGAGATAGGCCCCGCCCGCGAGCACGACGACCGCCGACCAGCTCAGCGCCCGCCGCCCGCGCAGATACGCGAGCGCCTGATTCCACAGCCCCCATGCCAGCGAGAGCAGCAGCAGGCCGACGATGAGCTCAGCCGCATACAGTCCGATGCCGCGCGTGGTGACCGGTGTTCTCCCGATCATGACGCTCAGAATCCCCCAGCTGGCGGTGATGAGCGCCGTGGCCAGAATGACCACCGCGGCGATGACGCCCCACACGTAGCCTCGCGTGGGGCGCCGCCGGGGTGTCTCGGTCACGACTGCGAGGCCTGAGCTTCCGCCAGGGCCGTCTCGTACTCGGCGATCGCCTCGGCGTTCAGGCGCTTCACCCGACGGCCGCGATTGCCGATCCACGCCCCGAACCAGATGGTGGCCTCGCGGGCGACGATGAACGCCGCGATCGCCGTCGGGAAGATCGCCAGATCGAAGAAGTCCCGGATGTTCAGCTTCGTGAGCGCGCCGATGCCGTCGTCGTCGACCACGGCGCCGGCCACCGCGCCCGCCCAGGTGAGCAGCGCGACGAGGAAGCCGCCCAGCACATACGCCCACCAGCCGGCCTTGCCCACGATGAGCACCGCGATGACGAGTCCGATGAAGAACGCGACGACCGAGAAGAGCATCTGCCACGAGACGAGCTGATCGACGAGCCCGTCGACGAAGCGCGACGGCGGCAGCTCGGGGGCGAGCAGCAGCGCGATGACGCCGGCGAGCACGGCGGCGAAGCCGATGGTCGCCAGCAGCGCGATGAGCACGCCGGCGCCGCGGTTGCCCCGCATGTCCGGCGGCATGGGCGCCTGCATGTAGAGCGCGGCCATGGGGTGATCCGCGCTGATGCGGATCTCGCCGTCGCGAACGGGAGCCTCGGCGGGCATCGCCATGGTCGGCGCCATCATCGTGGGCGCCTCGGGCTGCACGGTGGTCGGCGCCGGGCCGGCGCTCGGCAGCTCCTCGGCGAATGCCACTGTCGGGCGCTCCGGCTCCGAGAAGACCGCCGTGTCCGAGGCGAATGCCGGATCGGCCGCGAGCTCGGGATCGACGCTCACCGGTGCGGCCTCGGTCGCCGGAGCGGCGTGCGCGGCCTCGGCCGCGGGCTCCGCCTCGGAGGCCGAAGGCCCGACCTCGCCCGCGCGCTCGACGGCCGCCTGAACGTCGGCCACGCTGGCCCCGGTCTCCTCGATCGGCGCACCAGCCTGTGCTTCGCGCTCATCGTTCATTGCTTCGCCCTCTCATCGACGTGCACACCTTTGCCAGCAAGGTTATCTGCGCAATGCAGGTGCCGCCACGATGCCGCCCGGGTGTCCGCGGAAAAAGAAGAACGGGGGCGCCGCTGCTGCGGCGCCCCCGTTCTTCATCGGGGTTTAGATGTTCCCCGAGTTGAACTCCTCGGTGGTGAAGCTGTCGTAGTCGACGAACGAGAGATCGTTCTCGTCGAATCCGGCGTCCGAGGCGAAGAGACGGTTCGGGTAGCGCTCCGCCTTCGCCTCCTCGGTCGGCTCGACGTCGACGTCGCGGTAGGTCCCCAGGCCGGTGCCGGCCGGGATCAGCTTACCGATGATGACGTTCTCCTTGAGGCCGATGAGCGGATCCTTCGACCCCTCCATCGCGGCCTGCGTGAGCACGCGGGTGGTCTCCTGGAAGGAGGCCGCCGACAGCCACGACTCGGTCGCCAGCGAGGCCTTGGTGATGCCCATGACCTCGGGACGGGCCGTCGCCGCGCGCTTGCCCTCGAGCAGCGCCTCGCGGTTGATGCGCTGGTAGCGGGCACGGTCGACGAGCTCGCCCGGGAGCAGCTCGGTCTCGCCGTGATCCACCACCGTCACCTTGCGCAGCATCTGGCGCACGATGACCTCGATGTGCTTGTCGTGGATCGGCACGCCCTGCGAGCGGTAGACGCCCTGCACGCCCTCGACGAGGTACTTCTGCACCGCGCGCTCGCCC
>JBDIAD010000212.1:0-3246 GCA_039812205.1 Leucobacter sp. | reverse complement strand
CATGCGCACAGATTAGCGCGGCTGCGCCGCCGTGTCAGCAAGCACATCGGCGGCGCGCACGAGCGCGAGGTGCGAGAACGCCTGGGGAAAGTTGCCCGCCTGACGGCGCCCGCCCACGTCATACTCTTCCGAGAGCAGCCCCACATCGTTCGCGAGCTCGCACAGTCGCCGCATGAGGTCGCGCGCCTCGCTCACACGGCCGGTCGCCGCATACTGCTCGACGAGCCAGAACGAGCAGGCGAGGAACGGGTGCTCGTTGCCGGAGAGTCCGTCGACGCCGCTCTCGGTGCGGTAGCGCCGCACGAGCCCGTCGCGCATGAGGGTCTCCTCGACCTTCGCAACGGTCGCGAGCATCCGCGGATCGTCAGGCGCGCAGTACCCGACCTGCGGCAGCAGCAGGAGCGACGCGTCGACCTCCTCGGTGCCGTAGTACTGCGTGAAATAGCCGCCCGCGGCCACGCCGCGCGAGTCGATCTCGGCGCGGATGCGATCGCGCAGTTCGCGCCAGCGCTCCACCGGGCCCGACTTGCCGAGCTGCTCGACGGCCCGCACGGCCCGGTCGAACGTCGCCCAGACCATCACCCGCGAATGCGTGAAGAGGTGCGGATCGCCCCGGATCTCCCACATGCCGTTGTCGGGTCGTTCGACCTGTTCGGCCGCGTACTCCACCAGCTGCCGCTCGAGCGACCACGAGAAGCTCGAATCGAGCAGCCCGGCCGCACGCGCGGCGGAGAGCGTCACGATCACCTCCCCGACGACGTCGGCCTGGTACTGATCCGCCGCCCCGTTGCCCACCCGGACCGGCCGCGACCCCTCGTAACCGCTGAAGTGCGACAGCTCGTGCTCGAACAGGTCCCGCTCCCCCGCGAGCCCGTACATGATCTGCAGGTCGGCGGGATCCCCCGCGACGGCTCGCAGCAGCCAGGTGCGCCACGCATCGGCCAGCTGTATGAAGCCGTGCCCGAGCAGCGCCTCGAGGGTGAGTGCGGCATCCCGCAGCCACACGTAGCGGTAGTCCCAGTTGCGCTCGCCCCCGAAGTCCTCGGGCAGCGAGGTGGTCGCCGCGGCCGCGATCCCGCCGGTGTCGTGGTTGGTGAGCGCTCGAAGCACGAGCAGCGAGCGCACGACGAGCGGTCGCTCGGGCCCGTCGTGACTGATCCGCTTCGCCCAGCTCTGCCACCAGCTGCGGGTCTGCGCGAGTGCACGATCCACATCCAATGGCGGTGGCACGGCTCGATACGACGGAAACCAGGTCAGCGTGAAGTCGACCATCTCCCCCGCGTGCACCGCGATCTGGGCGGTGTGGCGCAGATCATCGGCGTGCAGTTCGGGCCCGCGCAGCACGACCGCATCGGGGCCGGCCATGGCGGTGAGCTCGGTCACGGCGCCGTCGGTGCTGTTCTTGCGCATCCACGGGACCGCGCGCGCGTAGTCGAAGCGCAGGCGGAGGTCGATGTCGAAGGTCACCGCGCCGGTGAGGCCGACGATGCGTCGCACGATGTCGGTTCGAGCGATGGCGATGTGCGGATCGCGCCCGACCGGCATGAAGTCGTGCACCTCGGCGATGCCATCGGGTGTCTCCCACCGGGTCACCAGGATGAAGGTGTCCCCGTCGTAGCGGCGCGTCGCCGTCGCCTCGCTGCCTGAGTCGCCGCCTGAGCCGCCCCTCGCGCTGATGCTCCAGCGCCCGTCGTCCTCGTCGCCGAGCAGTGAACCGAACACCGAGGCGGAGTCGAGGCGCGGCAGGCACAGCCAATCCATGTCGCCGTGCTTCGTGACCAGGGCCGCCGTGCGGCAGTTGCTGAGCAGTGCGTGATCTTCGATTGGGACGCTCATTTCCTCATTCTTCTCCCGTCGCCGCATTTGCGCGAGGGGTGAGGTTTCCAGGATTCGCGGTTAGTTTGGCCGCATGAGCGACACGACGCTTCTCATTCTCGGCGCATCGGGCGATCTCTCATCGCGGCTGCTGCTGCCCGCGCTCGGGCAGCTCTTGAAACGGGAGCCGGAGCGCGGCATCCGTCTGCTCGGCGCGAGCTCCGACGCGTGGAGCGATGAGCGATGGCGCGACACCGTGCGCGGCGCGTTCACCGAATCCGGCTGCGCGAGCGAGGTCTCGCGCGTCGCCGATACGACGTACGCGCAGCTCGACGTCACCGATGCCGGCGCGCTCGGCGCGTATCTCGCGGCGCTCACGGGCCCGCTCGTCATCTACTTCGCGCTGCCGCCCGCGATCACCGAGCGCTGCTGCCGGGCGCTGCGCGATGTGATGCTGCCCGAGCGCACCACCTTCGCCCTCGAGAAGCCGTTCGGCACCTCCGAGGAGAGCGCGCGGTCGCTCAACGAGCTGCTGCGCGAGATCCTTCCCGAGGAGCGCATCTTCAGGGTCGATCACTTCCTCGGCACCTCGATGCTGCTGAACATTCTCGGTCTGCGCTTCGCGAACCGAGCGTTCACGCCGATCTGGAACGCCGAGCACGTGCAGGCCGTGGATCTGCGCTTCGACGAGACCCTCGCGCTCGAGGATCGCGCCCGCTACTACGATCATGCCGGAGCCCTCATCGACATGGTGCAGAGCCACCTGCTGCAGGTGCTCGGCCTCATCGCGCTCGAACCGCCGGCCTCGCTCGATGCCGAAGACCTGCGATCCGCGAAGTCCGCGGCGCTGCGCGCGACGCGCATCTGGGCGGACGACCCGGTGCGCGCATCGCGGCGAGCGCGCTACACCGCCGGCACGAGCAGCGACGGAAACACCGTCGCCTATGTTGACGAGCCGGGCGTCGACCCGACCCGCGAGATCGAGACCTACGCCGAGATCGTCTGCGAGGTGCGCACCGAACGCTGGGCCGGGGTGCCGTTCCGGCTGCGCTCGGGCAAGGCGCTCGGCGACGACCGCTGGGAGGTGACGCTGACGCTCCGTCCGGTGCGCCACCTGCCGACGGGCTTCTCGGGCAGCCTGCCCGATGGCGGCAGGCTCACCTTCGCGCTCGGGCCCGACGAGCTGCGCGTCGAGCTGAACGTCAGCGGCGACGACCCCTTCGAGCTGCAGCGCAGCACCCTGCGTGCGGAGCTCGGCGAGGGCCAGCTGCTCGCCTACACCGAGGTGCTCGCGGAGATGCTCGACGAGAAGGTGCGGCTTTCGGTGCGGGGCGACGAGGCCGAGGAATGCTGGCGGATCATCGAACCCGTGCAGGCAGCCTGGGCCCGCGGCGATGTTCCCCTGCAGGAGTACCCGGCCGGATCGGTCGA
>JBDIAD010000211.1:0-3252 GCA_039812205.1 Leucobacter sp. | reverse complement strand
CGCGCAGGGCATCGAGGCGCAGACGCTCGCCAATCTCTATCTCGCGATGGAGAACGATCTCGAGATCATCCCGGTGCTCAACAAGATCGATCTTCCGGCGGCCGACCCCGAGCGCGTCGCGCGCGAGATCGCCGATCTGATCGGCGGGGATCCGGACGACATCCTGAAGGTGTCGGGCAAGACGGGCATGGGGGTCGAGGAACTCCTGGACCGCGTCGTCGAACGCATTCCCGCGCCCGTCGGTGACGCGGCGGCCCCCGCACGGGCGATGATCTTCGACTCCGTCTACGACCCGTACCGCGGCGTGGTGACCTACGTGCGCATGATCGACGGGCGTCTGAGCCCGCGCGAGCGCATCCTCATGATGTCGACCAGCACCGAGCACGAGGCGCTCGAGATCGGCGTCTCGTCACCGGGCCCCACGCCGACGAAGGGCCTCGCGGTCGGCGAGGTGGGCTACCTCATCACCGGTGTGAAAGACGTGCGGCAGTCGAAGGTCGGCGATACCGTCACAGCGAAGAAGAGCCCCGCGACGCAGCCCCTTCCCGGGTATACGGAGCCCAAGCCGATGGTGTTCTCGGGACTCTACCCGCTCGACGGCAGCGACTACCCGATCCTGCGCGAGGCGCTCGACAAGCTGAAGCTCAGCGACGCCGCCCTGCAGTACGAGCCCGAGACCTCCGTCGCGCTCGGCTTCGGCTTCCGCTGCGGCTTCCTCGGGCTGCTGCATCTGGAGATCATCAGCGAGCGGTTGCGCCGCGAGTTCGATCTCGATCTCATCGCCACCGCGCCGAGCGTGATCTACCAGGTCACGACGGACGACGGCAAAGAGATCACCGTGACTAACCCCTCGGAGTACCCGGACGGGAAGATCGCGAGCGTGCGCGAGCCGATGGTGAAGACCGCCATCCTCGCGCCCAAGGACTACGTCGGCGCGATCATGGAGCTCTGCCAGAGCCGCCGCGGGAGTCTACTCGGCATGGAGTACCTGGGCGAGCGGGTGGAACTGCGATACAGCCTGCCGCTCGGCGAGATCGTCTTCGACTTCTTCGACCACCTGAAGAGCCGCACCCAGGGATACGCGAGTCTCGACTACGAGCCGATGGGGTACCAGGAGGCGGATCTCGTGCGCGTCGACATCCTGCTGCAGGGCGACAAGGTCGACGCGTTCAGCGCCATCGTCCACCGCGACAGCGCGTACTCGTACGGCACGCTCATGGCCGAGCGTCTGCGCAAGCTGATCCCGCGCCAGCAGTTCGAGGTGCCGATCCAGGCCGCGATCGGTGCGCGCGTGATCGCGCGCGAGACGATTCGAGCGATTCGCAAAGACGTGCTGGCCAAGTGCTACGGCGGCGACATCAGCCGCAAGCGCAAACTGCTCGAGAAGCAGAAAGAGGGGAAGAAGCGCATGAAGATGGTGGGCCGGGTCGAGGTTCCGCAGGAAGCGTTCATCGCCGCACTCTCGGGTGATGTGGAGGGCAAGGAGGCGAAACGATGAGTTCGCGCCGCGAAGATTCCGAGCAGGTCCGTCGATCGACCTACGTCGAGCACGACGTCGTGTATGCGGAGGTCGGCGCCTCCGCCGATCCCGACCTGCAGAAATATCCGCCGGAGGGGGCGACGCCCTACTTCGAGGAACTGCGGCTGGGAAGCGGAGCGGATCGCTTCGTCACGGCGTCGAACCTGCTGATGACCTGGGGCGCGCAGCGCGGTGCGGGGATCCGGATCGTCGACATCGAGCCGGGCGACGGCGGCCAGTACGAGGGCGTGAGCTTCGACGAGCATGGAACCCCGCAGCCGGCGCCCGCGGTGCGGGAGGATCGCTTCGCCGCCGACGGCGAGCCGTTCCTGACCGCCGGCACGACGCTGCGCGCCGTGTGGCCGGACAAGAAGCGGGCGGACCGTCTGCTGCGCGTGGTGTACGTCATCGACGAGCCCGGGCGGATCGGGTTCGCCTGGGGCACCACCGACGAGGAGGGCACCATCGGCGAGGAGGTGTTCGTCGTCGAGCATCGCGAGGACGACACGGTCTGGGCGACCGTCACGGGTTTCATGCGGCCATCGGCCGGCGGCGTGCTCGGGATGAAGGGGCGATCCGAGATCAAACGCGGTCTGAGCGACCTGCACGATCAGCTCATGGCGCTCGCACCGGGCGGTGCGCAGGTGGATCTGGACCGCTGATGCCCGGCGCGCTCCCGGAGGGAGATCCGGCACCCGCGGATGGCGTGCTCCCGGCCGGCGCCGCGGTCGGATCCGCCGAACGCGATTTCGGCGTATACGTGCACGTTCCCTACTGCCGGGTGCGCTGCGGCTACTGCGACTTCAACACCTACACGGCGACCGGGCTCGGCGCCGATGCGAATCAGGCCGGCTATGCCGCGCAGGCGATGGCCGAGCTGCGATTCGGCGCTCAGGCGCTGCGGTCGTCGGGAGTGACTGAACGGAACGCCTCGACGGTGTTCTTCGGCGGCGGCACTCCGACGCTGCTGCCCGCCTCGGATCTCGTGGGCGTGCTCTCGACCATCCGCGACGAGTGGGGACTCGTCGAGGGGGCCGAGGTCACCACCGAGGCGAATCCCGACTCGGTGGATCGCGAGTACCTGGAGGCGCTCGCCGCCGGGGGGTTCACCCGCGTGAGCTTCGGCATGCAGTCGGCGGTGCCGCATGTGCTGGCGGTGCTCGACCGGACCCATACGCCGGATCGCGTGCCGCTCGTGACGCAGTGGGCGCGCGAGGCGGGCCTGCAGGTGAGCCTGGATCTCATCTACGGCACGCCGGGGGAGTCCATCGACGATTGGCGGGCGTCGATCGAGGCCGCACTCGCCTGCGAGCCGGATCACATCTCGGCCTATGCGCTCATCGTCGAGGAGGGAACCAAGCTCGCCTCCCAGATCCGCCGGGGAAGCGTGCCGGCGCCCGACGACGATCTGCACGCGGACATGTACGAGCTGATCGACGCTCGCCTCGCCGAGGCCGGGTTCCAGTGGTACGAGATCAGCAACTGGTCGCGCGGGGCCGATACGCGCTCGCGCCACAACCTCTCGTACTGGCGCGGCGCCGACTGGTGGGGGGCCGGCCCCGGGGCGCACAGTCACGTCGGAGGCGTGCGCTGGTGGAACGTGAAGCATCCGCGCGCCTACGCCGACCGCATCGGCCGGCGGGTATCGCCGGCACAAGCGCGAGAGGTTCTGAGCCGCGAGGCGATCCACGAGGAGCGCGTGCTCCTGGAGACGCGGATTTCGGAAGGGCTCC
>JBDIAD010000210.1:0-3271 GCA_039812205.1 Leucobacter sp. | reverse complement strand
CGGCTGATCGCTTCATGTCTGCCGTGCACAAGCCCGACTCGGCATTCTTCTGTCATATATGTGAATAGCGAACCCAAAGAGGACTCAGAATGACAGAATGGACGGCATCGACTATTCAGGAGCGTGCGTATGAGTTTCACCGTTGCCGTCGCCGGGGCGTCCGGGTATGCGGGCGGGGAGCTGCTGCGCCTGCTCGCTGATCATCCCGAGTTCGAGATTCGCACGGTCACCGGCCATTCGAGCGCGGGCAGCAGACTCATCGAGCACCAGCCCCACCTGCGCTCGCTCGCCCATCTCGACCTGCGCGAGACGACTCCCGAGAATCTCGACGGCCACGACGTCGTCTTCTTCGCGCTGCCGCACGGCGCGTCGGGCGAGCTCACCGAGCAATTGACGAAGGTGCGGCTCGCGGTCGATTGCGGCGCCGACCATCGTCTGCGCGAGGGCGCGGATTGGGCCGCGTTCTACGGGGGAGATCATCACGAGCCCTGGGCCTACGGCGTGCCCGAGCTTCTGCTGCGCGGCACTGACGGCACCACGGCGAAGCTGCGCGCCGGCCTGGAGGGAGCCACGCGCATCGCGGCGCCCGGCTGCAACGCCAGCACAGTCTCCCTGTCGCTCGCCCCGGGAGTCGCGGCGGGCGTCATCGAGACCGACGACATCGTGAGCGTGCTGGCCGTCGGTCCGAGCGGCGCGGGCAAGGCGGCGAAGACGCATCTGCTCGGGGCGGAGCTCATGGGCACCGCGAATCCGTATTCGGTGGGCGGTACTCATCGGCATATTCCCGAGATCCGGCAGGCGCTGCGGGACGCCGGGGCCGTGGGGGAGCCGCGCATCAGCTTCACCCCGGTGCTGGTGCCCATGAGCCGCGGAATCCTCGCGACCTCGACGGCGCGGTTGACGGCCGGGGTGACCGCTGCCGAGGTGCGGGAAGCCTGGGAGGCGGCATACGCCGACGAACCCTTCGTGCATCTGCTCCCCGAGGGAGTGTTCCCGCGCACCGCCGACACGCTCGGGGCCAATGTCTGTCTCATGGGCCTCGCCGTCGACGAGGCCGCGCGTCGCGTCGTGGTCGTCGCGGCGGTCGACAATCTCGCCAAGGGCACCGCCGGTGCCGCGATCCAGTCCGCCAATATCGCCCTCGGACTTCCCGAGGGAATGGGCCTTCCTGTGAACGGAGTCGCACCGTGACCGTTACCACCCCGCAGGGATTCCGCGCCGCGGGCATCGCCGTCGGCTTGAAGTCGACCGGGAAGCCGGATCTCGCACTCATCGTGAACGACGGGCCGGCGCCGGCCTCGGCCGTGGTGTTCACGAGCAACCGCGCGCAAGCGAACCCGGTGATCTGGAGCCGCAAGGTCGCGGTTTCGGGGCCGGCGCGAGCCATCATCTTGAATTCGGGCGGGGCGAACTGCTTCACGGGCGACTTCGGCTACGAGACCGTGCGCCTCACCGCTGAGGCCGTGGCGAGCGAGGCGCTCGGCGATTCCGCTCGGTCTGGCCATGTGCTCGTCTGCTCGACCGGGCTCATCGGGTCGGGCGGGCAGGAGTTCCGCGACAAGATCGTCGGCAATGTGCCGCGGATCGTGGCGGCGCTCGCCGCGGACGACGACACCGCAGCCGATGCGATCATGACGACCGATTCGGTGCGGAAGACGGCGGTGCACGAGGGCGACGGTTGGACGATCGGCGCGATGGCGAAGGGCGCCGGTATGCTCGCGCCCGGGCTCGCCACCATGCTCGTCGTGATCACCACGGATGCACTGCTCGACGGTGCCGCGCTCGATCGCGCGCTTCGCGCCGCAACCTCGACGAGCTTCGACCGACTCGACAGCGACGGCTGCATGTCGACGAACGACCAGGTCACCCTGCTCGCGAGCGGCGCCAGCGGCATCGCACCCGACGAGGGGGTGTTCGCTGCGGCCCTCGCCGGCGTGTGCGACGACCTCGCTCGGCAGCTGCAGGCCGATGCCGAGGGCGCGAGTCACTCGATCGACATCGAGGTGCGGGGCGCCTCCTCGGTCGCCGACGCGGTGGAGGTGGCGCGCTCGGTCGCCCGGAACAATCTGTTCAAGGCGGCGATCTTCGGAAACGATCCCAATTGGGGCCGCGTGCTCGCGGCGATCGGCACGACGTCGGCGGCATTCGACCCGTACGCCGTCGATGTGAGCTTCAACGGGGTGCGCCTCTGCCACGCCGGGGCTCCCGATCGCCCGATCGCCGAATGCGATCTCACGCCGCGGCAGACGCTCGTCGAGATCGATCTCTTCGCCGGCGAGCACACGGCAACCATTCGCACGAACGATCTCACGCACGAGTATGTGCACGAGAACTCCGCATACTCGAGCTGAGAGAGACGATTCCGATGCCGCAGACCGTTGCGACCCTCTCCCATGAAGACGCCTCCGCCAAAGCCGGTGTGCTCATCGAGTCACTCCCGTGGCTGAAGAAGTTCCGCGACAAGATCATCGTCGTGAAATTCGGCGGCAACGCCATGATCGACGCCGATCTCATGCGGGCCTTCGCCGAAGACATCGTGTACCTGCGACTGGCCGGGATCAGGCCCGTGGTCGTGCACGGGGGCGGGCCGCAGATCACGCAGATGCTCGAGCGGCTCCAGATCCCGAGCGAGTTCCAGGGCGGCTACCGCGTCACCACGCCGGAAGCGCTCGACGTCGTGCGCATGGTGCTCACCGGCAAGGTGAACCCCGAGATCGTCGAGAAGATCAACATTCACGGTCCGTTCGCCGTGGGCATCTCCGGCGAAGACGCGGGAATGTTCATCGGCCGCAGACGCGCGCCGATCGACGTCGACGGCACGCAGGTCGACCTCGGTCAGGTGGGCGATGTCATCGACGTGCGCACCGAGGCGGTGATGTCGATCGTCGATGCGGGCATGATCCCCGTCGTCGCAGGCATCGCACCGGACGTCGACGCACCCGGGGCATCGCTCAACATCAACGCCGACGTGGCCGCGGGCGCGCTGGCGACCGCGCTCGGCGCCGAGAAGCTCGTCATCCTCACCGACGTCGCGGGCCTCTATGCGAACTGGCCGGACACGGGCTCGCTCGTCTCGAGCATCTCTGCGGACGATCTCGAAGAGATCCTGCCGACGCTCGAATCGGGCATGATCCCGAAGATGCGCTCCTGTCTCGAAGCGGTTCGCGGGGGAGTGTCGAAGGCCGCGATCATCGACGGCCGAGAGCCGCACTCGATGCTGCTCGAGATCTTCACGGACCGGGGGGTGGGCACCGAGGTCACCCCGTGACCC
>JBDIAD010000209.1:0-3287 GCA_039812205.1 Leucobacter sp. | reverse complement strand
CAGCCGACCGTTCGCCCGATCGCGAAGATCGCCGGTCCGCAGTCGTCGGTCATTCCCGCGGAGAGCGTGAACGCGGCGAGCGCCAGGTCGATGTTCGGATGCCGCCCGACGCGGGAGCGCATCTCGTCCGCAAGCGATGCCACGGCGGCGAGCACCGGCGCAGCCGCGTCATGACCGCGCAGCAGGCGGAAGATCTCGGTCGCACGCGGATCCTCACCCCGATACATCGGCTGCCCGAAGCCCGGGACCGCGCGCCCGGTTTCGGCGACGAGCGCGGCCAGGGCGGATCGTGGCTGCTCGTCGCGCATGACACGGCGCAGCAGCCCCGCCGCCTCGCGGCTCGCGTTCCCGTGCAGGGCCGAGTCCATCGCGCCGAGCGCGGACTGGACCGCGCCGTAGATGCTGGATCGCGCCGAGGCCGCGGCACGGGCGGCCAGCGTAGAGATCGCCAGATCGTGATCGATCAGCAGCACGAGCGCCGCGTCGAGAACGGGGATCCCCCATGGGTCGGAGCCGCGGGGAACGAGGGCGTCCCAGAGTCGCGCGGCGATCTCCCCGTCACCGGCGCCGCCCGCACCGCTGACCTCCGCGGCGACGATGCGCCGGGCGGTGGTCGCGAGCACCGCCCGGTCGAGGTCGTATCGCAGGGGATCCTCCGCGGCCTGGCGCGCTATGGCACGCCCGAGCCGATCGAGCAGCGTCTCCCCTTCCAGGCTCTCGGCGAGCGGCCGAGAGCCTGGAAAGGCCTCGTCCGCGAAGGCGCCCTCCCAGATCCACGATGCGACCTGCTCGAACGAGTGCTCGCGCGCGAGCTCGCGCACGGCGCGACCGCGGAAGTACAGCTCGTCGTCCTCGATGAGCGCGATATCGGTGTCGAGCACCATCAGCGGTCGGGCGGCGAGATGGCCGGTCTTGCCGATTCCCGCAGCTCCTGCCGCCGGTCGACGTCTCGCGCGATCGGCTGCGAACTTCTCGATCTCCAGCGGATCGAAGCTCGAGCCGCTCGGGGTGCGCTCGCGCGCGATCGATCCGCGCGATACATAGGCGTAGAGCGTTTCGACCTTGATGCCGAGCCGGGCCGCGGTCTCCTCGGCGGTCAATCGCGGAAGCGGATCCATCGTCGACACCTCGCATTGATCGAATCAACATTGACGAGTCTACCCATACGGATCGACACTGATCGGAACCGGCCGCCGAGGGAGGCGAGAATCATGACGCATCAGCCCGACCGCATGAACGAAGAACTCATCGAGGTGCCCCGCGGTCTCACGAATGTCGCGGTGGTGACGACGGAGATCAGCGATGTGCACGGCATCGAGGGGTATTACCAGTACCGTCAGTACAACGCCGTGGAGCTCGCGCACACCGCCAGTCTGGAATCGGTCTGGCATCTGTTCCTCTCGGGGCGTCTGCCCTCGGACGCGGAGCTCGCGGCCTTTCGCCGGCGGCTCGCGGAAGCTGCCCCCGAATCGGATGTCGAGGGGCTCGCGGCGCAACTGGCCTGCGACTCGTCCGTGGATCCGATCCACGCTCTGAAGGCGGCGTGGCCGATCGTCGCGGCGCGGCGCGGCATGCGCCCCGTCTACGATCTCGATCCCGAAGCGCGCCGCAGGGACGCGCTGGCGCTGACCGCGATGGTGCCGGCGTTCATCCCCGCAGTGTGGCGGGCGACCGGGCAGCACGAGGCGGTTGTCGCGGATCCGTCCGCCGGCATCGTGGAGACCTACCTGCAGCAGCTCACAGGGAAGGCGCCGTCAGCGGCGGAGGTGCGCGCGCTCACGGCGTATCTCATCGCGGTGATCGATCACGGCCTGAACGCGTCGACGTTCACCGCCCGGGTCATCGCGTCGACGGGGGCCGACGTGGCCTCCGCACTGTCGGGCGCGCTCGGCTCGCTTTCGGGCCCGCTGCACGGCGGCGCGCCATCACGGGTGCTCGACTCGCTCGACCGGATCGGCAGCCCGGAAGAGATCGAGCCGTGGATCAGGGCCGAGCTTGCAGCCGGGCGCAAGCTCATGGGATTCGGCCATGCCGTGTACCGCACCACCGATCCGCGCTCGCGGCTGCTGAAGTCGATCGCCTCGGATCTCGGCGGGGATCGCATCGCCCTCGCGCTGGAGTTCGAACGGACGGCCGAGCGTCTGCTCGCCGAGAGCAAGCCGGGACGGGCGCTCTTCGCGAATGTCGAGTTCTACGCTTCCGTGGTGATGGAGCGGGTCGGGATCCCCCGCGAGCTGTTCACCGCGACCTTCGCGCTGGCACGATCCATCGGATGGGCCGCGCACGTGCTCGAGCAGGCTCAGGATCCGAAGATCTTCCGCCCCTCGGCCCGGTATGCGGGGCCAGAGCTCGGCGGGATTCCCGGTGAGGTTTCGGAGACGATCTGACGCATGACCCTCTGAACTCGACGGAAGACCGAGACCGCGGCCGTCAGGACCGTCTATGCCGCCCGATCGCTCACGGGCTTCATCCAGAACGGCGAATAGTGATAACCGTCGGGGTCGTCGAACTGACGCTGGTACATGAAGGGATAGTCGTCGGTATCGCCGACACGGCCACCCGCAGCTCCGGCCCGTTCGACGAGCTCGTCAACGGCCTCGCGGCTGTCGAGGTCGAAAGACACCGTCACCTTCGATGGCGTGTCGGGCCCGCCGATCAACGACTCGACGCCTCCGACGCTCGCGTACATCTCACGACTGCCGAGCATGACGTACTGATCGTCCGCGATCGCGAAGCACGAGACGCCGTCGTTCGACATCTCGGCGTTCAACGACCAACCGAGGGCGGTGTAGAAAGCGGTCGCTCGTTCGACGCTCTCAACCGGGCAAGTGATGAACAGACTCATGAGTCCATGATTCGCGCTCGGAGGCTCCTTGTCCATACTCCGGCACCGTCTTCTGAAAGGCGAAGCGACCATGCTCGTCTTCGCATCGGCATCGGCAGGAGGGAGCCGATCACCGGCGGAAGATCAGACGTTGAACCGCCACTCGCAGACGTCGCCACGGCTAGAAACCAATGTCGGCATCGGCTGGTTACAGCAGGTCAGCCTACGCCGGGGCTTCGCTGGTCACGGTCGTGTCCAGAGCTTCGACGTCAGCGATCAACTCCATCACCGACTGATAGCGCCGGGCAGGCTGAGAGTCGATGCACTTGTGGATGATCTGCTCGATCGGAGTTGCATTGCTCCGCCCCACGTTCTTCCGCCCGGTGAAGATGTAGAGCAACACGAAGCCTGCAGCGAATATGTCATGGACAGCACCGAAGTCCTTAAACGAGCCGAGAGCCGG
>JBDIAD010000208.1:0-3339 GCA_039812205.1 Leucobacter sp. | reverse complement strand
GGCCGTCGCTCATGCAGATTCGGCTGAGAAGTACCGTTCGGGCGGAGGTTTCTCTCGAGTGCATCAGCCGGATGTGCGGATCTCCGCCCGAACCGCCCCGGGAGCAGGCTCGCGCCAGGCCGAGCTCTCGGGAGCAGGCTCGCCCCAGGCCGAGCCTCCCCGGGACCCGGCCCCTCGACCGAACTTCCCGGTCGGGGCCCGCGCCGACATTTTCGCCGAAGCGAGCGCGCGGTGACGAGCACTCAGACAGCGGTCGGTAGCCTAGTGGCGATGAAAGCACTCCTGACGGCGCTCATCGCCGCGATCGAAGCAGGCGCGATCGCGCTTGCCGGCCTTGTGCTGATCGCGGTGCCGGTGCTGCTCATGTGGTGGATCGAATTCGGGCTCGCCGCTGAACCCGAGGCGATCGCATCGACCGTCGCCAGCACCTGGTTTCTCGGACACCTCAGCCCGCTCGACTTCGTGATCCCCCCCGAGACCGCGCTCGGTTTCGGCCTCGCGCCGCAGGCGCTGCGCGTCACCCTGTCGTTCGTGCCGCTCGGGATCACGCTGCTCACCGTACTGCTCGCGCTGCGCGCAGGCCGCAGATTCGCCGCGCGCGGCGGTGCGGGCATCGCCGGTGTGATCGGCGGCGCCGCCGGGTTCGCCGTCGCCGCGTGGGTGATCGAATGGCTCGGCTCTCCGGCGCTCGGGTGGTCGGATTGGGCGGGAATCCTGGTCGCCGCGCTCTGCTTCGCCCTCGGCGGGGCGGCCGGCTTCGTTTGGGGCGCTGCGAGTCGAGAGCATTTCTGGTGGCGCGCCGCGCTGCGCGCCGTGCTGCAGCGCTCCGGCGGGCTTCGCGACACCCTGCCGGGTTTCACCGCCGACGTCATGCGCAGCGTCGGGGCACTCCTCGCGGCGCTGATCGGCCTCGGGGCGTTCGCATTCGCAATCGCGCTCGTCGCCGGATACGTGCAGACCATCACGCTGAGCGAGGCGATGCAGCTCGACATCCTCGGGATCGTCCTGATGTTCGTGCTCAATATCCTGCTGCTGCCGACGGCGTGCATCTGGGCGATCGCGTGGCTGAGCGGGGTCGGGTTCTCGATCGGAGCCGGCACCTCGGTCTCGCCGTTCGAAACGCTGCTCGGTCCGATTCCTGCGCTGCCAGTCTTCGGAGCGCTGCCGGCCGGCTGGGGCCTCGCCGCGGTGCTCGCCCCGCTCCTGATCGTGCTTGCCGGAGTCCTCGTCGGTGCCGGCCTCGGCGACGGGCTCCTCCGGCGTCACCGCGCCGGTATCGCAGCCGCGGTCATTCCGCTCGCGGCCGGGGCGCTCGTCGTCGCCGCGATGGTGCTGCTCGCGTTCATCGCGGGTGGATCGATGGGGCCCGGCCGTCTTCGCGAAACCGGCCCCGACCCGCTGCTCGCCGGCGCGGTGATCGGGATCGAGGTCGCCGTCGGCATGGCGCTCGGCATCATCGCGCGGAAGGTCGACGGCGGCCGGCTGCGCGAACGCTTCCGCCGCGACGACGATCGGGGGCTCGAACCGGAGCCGGCGATGATGGGCCCGGCGCCGATCCCGAGCACCGTATTCACACCGACCCCGACGCCCGCGCCGAACCGCGAGACCGCCCCGACGCCGACGCCGGCGTCTGACCCAGAAAGCACCCCCACTCCGACACCGCTCCCCGCCGCCCCGCTCGCGGAGGCCGAGACCGTGCCGCTCGCACCCCTGCGCCGCGGTGGCGTGCCCGAGGGCGGCAGCCGCGCCGACGGAGGCAGCACGGCGCCGGTCTCCGCCGATCCGCCCCCGCTTGCACCGGATGCGGACGCCGACGATATCGTGCGCGCATACGCCTGGGACGGCGAGCAGCAGACGACCGAGCCCGCACCCGAGCGGAAGGGCCGCGATTGGCCCTGGCGTCGGCGCGACGGCTAGACTGGGACTGCACAATCCACGGGAGTCCGCGCGCGGCGGGCTGAGAGGAAGCACGCGAGCTTCGACCGTTCAACCTGATCTGGGTCATTCCAGCGGAGGAAGGGGTCGTCTCGTGACGCACACGCACACAACGATATCCGGGCGGAAGCGCCTCATCGCCAGCAGTCTCGCGGTCGCCGCGAGCTGCGCACTACTGCTCACCTCGTGCGCGGGAGGAACGGACACCACCGGCCCCGAAGGGTCGAACACCGTCACGATCATCGTGCACGACTCGTTCCCGGTCGAGGAATTCGAGGCTGCGGCGAGCGCGGCCACCGGTTACGACGTGAAGGCGATCACCGCGGGCGATGGGGGCGAACTCACGAACCAGCTCGTGCTCACCCAGGGGGCGCCGCTCGCCGACATGTTCTTCGGCGTGGACAACAGCTTCGCGTCGCGGATCACCGAATACGACGTCGCCGAACCGTATCTCCCGGCCGATATGCCCGAGCAGGCGCGGCAGTACCTCGTCGACGATGCGGGATCGATGGTGCCGATCGACATCGGGGCGACATGCGTGAACATCGATCCCGCGTGGTTCGCCGAGCGCGGCATCGCCGAGCCGCGGAGCTACGAGGATCTCGCCGACCCGAAGTACGCCGGACTGACCGTGCTGCTCGACCCGACCGGATCGTCGACGGGCGCGTCGTTCCTGATCGGCACGATCGCCGAATTCGGGGAGGGCGGCTACGCGGACTACTGGAAGCGGCTGGCGGCGAACAATCCTCGACTCGAGTACGCGTGGAACGATGCGTACTACGGCCAGTTCACCCAGGGGGGCGACGGGACCTATCCGATCGTCGTCTCCTACGACAGCTCTCCCGCCTGGACGATCACCGAGGACGACACCGCGACGACGACCAAGGCGCTGCTGGACACCTGCTCGACGCAGGTGGAATACGCCGGCCTGCTGCGGGGCGGATCGAACGTCGAGGGAGCGAAGGCCGTGCTCGATTTCATGCTCTCGCGGGAGTACCAGGACACCGTCGCGGAACTGCACTACATGTATCCGATCGATGCCGACGCGACGATTCCCGCGGACTGGGCGAGGTTCGCGCCGCGCCCGACGAAGCCGCACGATCTGCCGGCCGCCACGATCGGGGAGAAGCGTGAGGCCTGGTTGAAGACGTGGGCGAGCGCGACCGGTTGGTGACGCGGCAGGGGAGCGAGCGGCACCAGACCGCGCCGAGCCGCCCGCCCGCGCGCCCGTCGCGCGGCTTCGCGTGGTTCTGGGTGGTCGGCACCGCGCTGCCGCTCGCGTTCCTGCTCATCTTCTTCGTGTGGCCGGTGGGGGCGCTGCTGCTCACGGGGTTCACGCAGCACGGAGCCGTCTCCCTCGACGCCGTGCCCGAGGTGTTCGGGGAGCCGCGCACGTGGCGCGTC
>JBDIAD010000207.1:0-3357 GCA_039812205.1 Leucobacter sp. | reverse complement strand
CGATCCACAAGCCGACCTCTCGCGGGGCGTGCACGGTGATCGGGCCGAGTCGCAGCGGGCGGCTCAGTTGGGAGGAGCCGAAGATCGTGCCGAAGGCGACGGGCAGCAGCAGCGCGAGGGCCGCGAGCGGCGCGATCCTGCCCGCGAACGCCGAGCCGCGGTTTCGCGCGGTATCGCCGGCGCCCGCCGCAGCACGATCGCCACCGCGCAGGGCGAGCGTCGCCGCGAGGAGCGCGGCGAGGAGGAAGACGACGTATGCCGGTACGAGCATGGCTTGATAGGTGCCCACCGGGAGGGTGAGCGTGAGCAGCTGCTTCCAGCCGAAGACCGGTGCGAGCACGCCGTCGATCAGGCCGCGCCCCAAAGCCGAGGGGAACTGCGCCAGTGCCGCCGGTACCGCGACGGGTACGACGGTGAGGACGAATGCGCCGAGGAGCGCGGCCGCGGTGACGAGCGCATTCCAGCGACGGAATGCCGCGAGCGCACCGAGGCCCGCGCCGAGCACGAGTCCGGCGGCGGCCGGGATCAGCAGCCACAGCGACTGGTAGATCGGCCACGCAGCGATGACGCCGAGCGCCACCGACAGCGCGGCGGCGGCGCAGGCGCCCATGAGACGCGCGGCCCGGCTCATAGTCCGCCTCGCAGCATGAGCTGGGGCAGATCGGTGAGCGCGCCGACGGTGGCGAGGGCGAGGGGATCCATCCGCTGCACCCGAGGATCGGCGAGCAGCTCGCAGCGCACCGCCAGGATGCGCACATCCGGGGAGAAGGCGACGGCGGCGCGGCGAATGCGCGACACCTCCGGCCGCGACCCGGTGACGATCACGACGATCGAGAGATCTCGACCGGATTCGGCCAGAGAGCGGGCGAGTCGTTCGATCGGGAACATCTCCGAGGCGCGGGTGAGCTCGGCCCACGCGTTCAGCAGCTCCCCGGCCTCGCGCGAGGGCAGCTCCTCGAGCCCGTCCACTCGCGGCGGCGTGCGGCCGGAGGCCCATGCGGAGGCGACGTAGCGCTCGCGCCCCTCGCGCACCGACTGCAGCGAGATCGACGCGGCCACGCTCACCGCGAGCTCGTACTCGTCATCGCTCGCGTACTCCTCGCGCACGGCGTCGAAGAGCACCGCGGTGCGGGCGGTCTGCGATTCCTCGTACTGGCGAATCATCAGGGCGCCGGTCTTCGCGGTGGACTTCCAGTGAATGTGCCGCACCGCATCGCCTGGCACGTATTCGCGCACCGCGTGGAACGACAGGTCGGCATCGGTGAGGCGCCGGCTCGCATCCCCCTCGAGATCGCGCACCATGCCCGCGGAGTTCGGCGGCAGCATCGTGGTGACCGGGTGCACGTAGAGCAGGTGCCGATCGCGCCAGGTAACTTCGCGGCGCAGCAGGGCGAGGGGGTCGCGACGCGCCACGTTGATCGGGCCGAGCTGGATCACGCTGCGCCGGGGAGCGGGCACCTCGATCGGCAGCGTCACCGTGCGGTGCGCGGCGAGCAGCGGTACGGTGATCTCGCGCAGGGCATCGCCGACGGGGAGCTCGGCGACGGCCGGCAGCTGCGGCCGTGAGGCCGTGTTCTCGACCTCGACGCCGAGGCGCCCCGTATCGCCCGCGACCACGCTGGCGCGTCCGAGCAGCAGTCTGATGCGGTAGGAGCGCGCCCCGAGCAGGAAGGGCAGCGCGATGAGCATCAGCGTCGCGCCGAGAATCGCGACGAACCAGCCCTCGATCCAGCCGACGGACGCCCCCACGACGGCGCCGACCACGACCGCGGCGAGCACGAACCAGCCGATCGGGGTGACCGCCTGGCGCCCGGCGCGCCACCATCTCCTGAGATTTCGCACCGCGCGCCCCCACCACCGCCGCAGTGCGGCGGTTCGGGGCGCACCGGTCGCGCCCGAGCGAGAAGTGTCTCCTCCCCCTCGGGTACGGGTTCCGGTGCGCGTGCCGGTCTGGAAGAGCGACCGGCTGCGCGTGTGCTCGCTGCTCACGCCGTGCCGTTCTCCTGCGGCTGCGGGACGTCGAGCAGGATCTGGCCGATGATCCGCTCTGCGGTGACGCCGTCGAACTCGGCCTCGGGCTCGAGCACGAGGCGGTGCGCCAGCGCGGAGATCGCGAGATCGCGCACATCGTCGGGGACGACGTAGGCGCGGCCCTGCACGAGCGCCCAGGCCGACGCGATTCGCTGCAGTGCGATCGCCCCGCGCACGCTGGCGCCCAGTCGCACCTCGGTCGCCGCACGCGAGGCCTCGACGAGGCGCGTGATGTAGTCGGTGATCAGCGGGCTCACGAACACCTCGGATGCGAAGCCCTGCAGCTGCAGCAGCGTGCTCGTGTTCATCACCGCCCGCACCTCGGGCGCCGTTCCCGTCTGCTGCTGCAGGATGCGGTGCATCGCGGCCTGATCGGGGTACCCGATCGAGGTCTTGATCATGAAGCGGTCGAGCTGCGCCTCGGGCAGGCGGTACGTGCCGGCCTGCTCGACCGGGTTCTGCGTCGCGATCACCATGAACGGCGTGCCGACCCGGTGCGTCTCGCCGTCGACCGTGACCTGGCGCTCCTCCATCACCTCGAGCAGGGCGGACTGCGTCTTCGGGCTCGCGCGGTTGATCTCGTCGGCGAGCACCACATTCGCGAAGATGGGGCCCGCGTGGAATTCGAAGATCCCCTCGCGCTGGTCGTACACCGTGATACCGGTGACATCCCCCGGCAGCAGGTCGGGCGTGAATTGCACGCGCGACGACGAGCCCTGCATCACCTGCGCGAGGGTGCGCGCGAGCGCGGTCTTGCCTGTTCCCGGCACGTCTTCGAGCAGCACATGCCCGCCGGCGATGGAGGTGGCGAGCACGAGCTCGATCACACGCCGCTTGCCGTGAATGACCTGCTCCATGGCGTCCGCGGTGGTGCGCAGCGCGTCGCCCGCCCACGATGCGCGCTCGGGTGAGAGCGGGGTCTGCTCGAGAGTCGCCTGCTCGGTCGTCATCTGTGCGTTCCTTCGGTTCGTGTGCTGGGAGGTTGCCGGTGAGAGGGGTGGATCGCCGCTACGGCCCACCGGGAGCGGGCGGATTCGGCGGATTCGGGGTGCACGCCGGCACGACCGCCGTGTACGGCGCGAGCGCGGCGAACGCGCCCTGCCAGGTGATCTTCAGCGTCTCGGTCGCCGCATCGTAGGCGATCGCTGCGGTGTTGTTCGCCCGCGCGGGAACCGAGATGTTCAGGCGCACCGCCTGGAGATTCGCCGGATCGACGCAGGTCAGCGGTGTCACGGCGACCGTCGCTGGCGCGTTGCCGCTGATCGCCGTCCACCCGGAGCATTCGCCGTCGGCGCACTGCCGCCCCTGGGCGTTCGCCGTCTGGTC
>JBDIAD010000206.1:0-3363 GCA_039812205.1 Leucobacter sp. | reverse complement strand
CGCCGCGCGCACCTCGCTCTCGCGGAACATGCGATCGAGTCGGTCGTCGAGCTCCGCATACTCCACCCGCAGCATGAGTGCCGGCGGGCCGAGCCCTGAGAGCTGCTCGCGCTGGATCTTGCGACGAATCCACCAATCGGGGTCGTTGATGCCGCCGAGGCCTTCCAGCGGCTTGCCTGCCCCCGGAAGGTTGTCGAAATCGCCCCGCCTGATCGCCTGCTGAATCGCCGTCTCGACGAGAGCCGCACGCTGATCCATCGTGGGCCCGTGATGTCCGGCGGTCTCCTCGGCCTCTGCCTCGGGATCGCCGCGAAGGGCTCGCGCGATGCGCTCCTGCCGGGCTCGCATCGCCTCGATCCGCGGATTCTTCGCCATGACGCCTCCCCTTCCATTCTGCTTCACGCTACGATGGGACGCATGTGGATGTAAGACGACCCCCGTTCGTTTCTCATCGAGAGGTTCGTCGTGCCCGCGCACACTCCACCATCTTCTTCACATCTTTCAGTCGACGGCATCACGCATGCGTTCGCCGATAGGCGCGTGCTCACCGATGTGTCGTTCAGCGCCTCGCCCGGCGATCGCATCGGCCTGGTCGGCGAGAACGGCTCGGGCAAGTCGACGCTGCTGTCGATCCTCGGCGGCATGCGCACGGCCGACGCCGGATCCGTCACCCACCGCCGCAGCTTCGGACTGCTGCAGCAGGAACTGCCCTATCCTCCCGACACCCCGGTGCGACGCGTGCTCGACGATGCGCAGAGCGCGGCGCTCGGAGCTCAGGCAGAGATCGAGGCGGCGGGCGCACGACTCGCCGAGCACCCCGGCGACGACGCTGCGGCCGAGGCCTACGCTCTCGCGCTCGAGGGGGCGGATCGCGCCGGCGCCTGGGAAGCCGCGGCCAGGCGCGGTGCCGCGCTCGCCGGCCTCGGCCTCGGCGGCATCGCCGAGCACACCCCGCTGGCAGAGCTCTCGGGCGGTCAGCAGCAGCGCCTGGCGCTCGCGGCGCTGCTGCTCGAGGCGCCGTTCACCCTGCTGCTCGACGAACCGTCGAACCATCTCGATGACGATGCCGCCCGGTATCTCGAGCAGACGCTCGCGAACTGGCGCGGGATCGTGGTCGTCGCCAGTCACGACCGCTCACTGCTCGACGCTGTGACGACGCGCATCCTCGATCTCGACCCGGCGCCCGTGCCGGCGGCGGTGCTCGCCGATGCGGCCGACGCTCCAACCGCGGAGGCCGGGGCGGCCGAGGCCGGCACCGCCGAGATCACCAGCCGCGCGACGGACGACCCGGGCACGGGGCTCGGCGTGCGCGCGTGGGGTATGGGGTACACGGCGATGCGTGCGGCGCAGCGCGACGAGCGCCGCCGCTGGGCGGATCTCTACGCGGCTCAGCTGCAGGAGCGCGAGGCGCTCGTGCACGAGATCGAGATCGGGTCGCGGGAGGTGAACAAGAAGCACGACTCGAAGTCTGAGGCGCGCATCACCCGCAAGTTCTATGCCGATAAGGGCGCGCGCGTCACTGCCCGGCGCGCCAGGAACGCGCGCGTGCGACTCTCGGATCTCGAGCGCGAACGCGTGCGCCGCCCGCCGGAGCCGTTGAGCTTCTCGCTCCCGCGGACGATCGACGCGGTCGATACCAGCGACTCTTTCAACCCGCAGCCCGCGGATCGCCCGAGCAGCGCCTCCGCATCGCTGCTGCACGCCCGCGAGGTGGCACTCGCGGGCCGGCTCTCCCCCATCGACATCGAGATCGGCGCGAACGACCGCGTGCTCGTCGAGGGGCCGAACGGCGCTGGGAAATCGACGCTGCTCGCGATCCTCGCCGGCGCGCTCGAACCGTCCAGCGGCGAGCTGCTCCGAGCCGACGGGTTGCGCATCGGCTACCTGCCGCAGGATTCCGTCTTCGCCGATCCCGAGCGATCCGTGCTCGAGACCTACGAGCGCGCCGTCGGCGCCGAACTCGCGGAGACCCGATCGCTCGCATCCCTCGGGCTGCTCGCCGAGCGCGATCTCGGCCGGCAGGTGCGCACGCTCAGCGTCGGCCAGCGCCGCCGGCTCGCACTCGCGACGCTGATCGCCGATCCACCCCCGCTCCTGCTGCTCGACGAGCCGAGCAATCATCTCTCGCTCACGCTCGTCGAGGAGCTCGACATCGCGCTGCGGAACTACCCGGGGGCGGTCGTCATCGCGAGCCACGATCGATGGTTGCGCAGCAGGTGGAGTGGCCGGCGCATCGGTGTGACGCCGCAGGGAACAGAGCACGAGGCGAGTCACGGTTACGTGTAGCCGAACTTTCTTGCTCAGTGTTTGTGATCTCTCAGGAGAGGTTTTCACCGACTCGATTTGCTTGCTACCGTTGCGAGTCGTGCCGGTTTTGCGGCACGCGCACGAACTTCAGGAGTCTCCATGAGCGATGTCGACATCGCACGCCCGCACGACTACGACCACACGCACAGCTCCAGCGCAGGGTCCGGGTGGCTGCGCGCCGCGGTATTCGGCGCCATGGACGGCCTCGTATCGAACATCGGTCTCATCGCCGGCGTCGCTGCTGCGGGGGCCGGGCCCGCGATCGTCCTCATTACCGGACTCTCCGGGCTCATCGCCGGGGCGATCTCGATGGCGCTCGGCGAGTGGACCTCGGTGCACACCCAGAACGAGCAGCTCGAGGCCGAGGTCGACACCGAACGCGCGGCCCTGCGCCGCAACCCGGTCGGCGAGCAGGCCGAGCTCGCAGGCATGTTCGAAGAGCTCGGCATGGCCCCCGAGACCGCGGTGACCGCCGCCTCGCAGGTGCACAAGGACCACGAGCTCGCGCTGCGCGTGCACCTCGCCCACGAACTCGGACTCAGCCCCGACGACCGACCGTCGCCGACCGTCGCCGCGCTCTCCTCGCTCATCGCGTTCTCACTCGGCGCCGTGATCCCGATCCTGCCGTACCTCTTCGGTTTCGGTTCGCTGTGGATCGGGCTCGCATTCGGCGGCGGCGGCCTCCTGCTCGCAGGCTTCCTCGCCGCACGCTTCACGAACCGGAGCCCCTTCGCCGGGGCCGCCAGGCAGCTCCTGCTCGGCGGCATCGCGGTCGCCGTGACCTACGGCATCGGCCTGCTGCTCGGAGTCTCCGCCATCGGAGCGTAGGCTGATCGGGTGTCCGATCCCGAGTTCGTCGAAGCGGTGCTCGCCGTCGTCGAGATGGTCCCCGCCGGCCGCGTCGTGACCTACGGCGATATCGCGTGGGCGCTCGGCTCGAATGCGCCGCGCGCGGTGGGCAAGGTGATGGCGCACTACGGGCATTCGGTGCCGTGGTGGCGCGTCGTGGGGGCCTCGGGGCACCCGCCGCAGAATCACAGCGCCCAGGCGCTCCCC
>JBDIAD010000205.1:0-3370 GCA_039812205.1 Leucobacter sp. | reverse complement strand
TAGATAGCCGATCGCCTCATCGTTGGCGAAGTCGGTCTGCGCGACCCAGCGCTCGGGCTTCTCCCCCAGGATGCGGAAGGTCGTACCGTAGGTTCCGCCCTCGGCGACGATACGGAACGGCTTCTCGTCGACGGCTCGCGGGCGCAGCACGATCCTCGGACGCTCCTCGATCTGCTCCGCGCGCTGCTGCCGCGATTGCTCGACGAGTTCGGCCATGGCGAAGCTCAGCTCCCGCAGCCCCTGACGCGCGACCGTCGAGATCTCGAAGACCCGGTATCCCATCGCCTCGAGCTCGGGGCGCACGAATTCGGCGAGCTCGGCCGCCTCGGGAACGTCGATCTTGTTGAGCGCGACCAGCTGAGGCCGATCGAGCAGCGGAATCTGATCGTCGGGCACGTCGTAGGCGGCGAGCTCCTTGCGGATGACTTCGAGGTCGCTGAGCGGATCGCGGCCCGGCTCCAGGGTCGCGCAGTCGAGCACGTGCAGCAGCGCGCTGCATCGCTCGACATGGCGCAGGAAGTCGAGACCGAGGCCCCGCCCCTCGCTCGCCCCTTCGATGAGTCCGGGAACGTCGGCCACCGTGTACCGGTGCCCGGCCGCATCGACCACACCGAGATTCGGGTGCAGCGTCGTGAAGGGATAGTCGGCGATCTTCGGCTTCGCCGCACTCAGGGCAGCGATCAGGCTCGACTTCCCGGCGCTCGGGTATCCGACGAGTGCGATATCGGCGATCGTCTTGAGTTCGAGCGTGATGGTGCCGCCCCAACCCTCTGTCCCCAGGAGCGCGAAGCCGGGCGCCTTGCGCTTGGTGCTCGCAAGGGCGAAGTTTCCGAGACCCCCGAGGCCGCCCTTGGCCACTGTGAAGCGCTCCCCGGGCTCGACGAGATCGACGAGCACCTCGCCGTCGCCGTTCTTGACCACTGTTCCGACCGGGACGGACAGCAGCATCTCGGCGCCCGCGGTGCCCGAACGGTAATCGCCCATTCCCGGGCCGCCGTTCTCGGCCGTTCGATGGGGCCTGCGATGGTAATCGAGAAGCGTCGTCGCCTGCGGATCGGCCAGCAGCACGATATCGCCGCCGTCGCCACCGGCGCCCCCATCGGGGCCGGCGAGCGGCTTGAACTTCTCACGACGAATGGATACGCAGCCGTTGCCGCCGCGTCCGGCCTGCAGATGCAGCTGCACGCGATCCACGAATGTCACCATGCCGCGCCCTCCTCTTTCCCAGCTCGGCGGAATTTTTGCTGAAACACCAAAGGGCGAGCCGAAGCTCGCCCTTTGTCATATCGAACCGCCTCAGGCAGCGGTAACGATATTCACAACCTTGCGGCCGCCCTTGTTGCCGAACTCGACGGCACCGGCCTCGAGCGCGAAGAGCGTGTCATCGCCACCGCGACCGACGTTCGCGCCCGGGTGGAAACGAGTGCCGCGCTGACGCACGATGATCTCGCCGGCATTGACCTGCTCGCCGCCGAAGCGCTTCACGCCGAGGCGCTGAGCGTTCGAATCGCGACCGTTCTTAGATGAGCCGACGCCCTTCTTGGATGCCATGAGCTTGTCTCCTTAGACCTAAAGTGTGGAATCGGCTACTTGATGCCGGTGATCTTGATGCGGGTGAGATCCTGGCGATGCCCCTGACGGCTCTTGTAGCCGGTCTTGTTCTTGTACCGCTGGATCACGATCTTCGGCCCGCGCAGATCGTTGAGGACCTCGGCGCTCACCTTCACCTTCGCGAGCTGCGCCGGATCGGTGGTCACCGCGTCGCCATCGACGAGCAGCACTGCCGGCAGCTCCAGCTTGCCGTTGTCATCGCCTGCCACGCGATTGACGGTGATGATCGAGCCGACCTCGACCTTCTCCTGACGACCGCTTGTGCGCACTACTGCGTAAACCACTTATCTACCTTTTTCTTCGATAACGAAAATCAGCGCCCAGCACTGGTGGGCAAAAGTCTCGCGGCATCGTGCATGCGCATGAAGCCAACGATCGAGTTTACCGCACAAATGCGAGCACGGTCAAATACCGCGCCGCTCGTGTCGGCATGATCCATCATATGCATCGGACTCACGATGCGGCCGACGCCTCGCTGCTCGCGCGACGATTTCCGCGACGACCCTTGCGCGCGGGCGACGCTTCCGGCAGAGCGTCCAGCACCGAATCGAGGAGCTCCTTCGCGCTGGGCTCCCCCTTCGAGGCCTCGCTCGGGCGCTTTTCGGCGGCCGGGGCGGCGCTCTCGCCACCACCGGCGCTTTCCTCCTCGTGCGGAATGGTCTTGGCGGCGATCTTCGCCAGCATCGAGCGAGACTCCTCGGTGATGGCGTGCGCCTGCTGCGATCCCTGGCTCGAGCCCCCGTGATTCGAATTGTTGCGCCGCTTGCCGCTGCGCCCGTTCGAGGACTGCGCCTGGGACTTCTGCACGGGTTCGTGGTGCACGATCAGGCCGCGCCCCGCGCAGACCTCGCAGGGTTCGCTGAAGGATTCGAGCAGCCCCAGCCCCAGCTTCTTGCGCGTCATCTGGACCAGGCCGAGCGAGGTCACCTCGGCGACCTGATGCTTGGTCCGGTCGCGGCTCAGGCATTCGACGAGGCGGCGCAGCACGAGATCCCGATTCGACTCCAGCACCATGTCGATGAAGTCGATGACGATGATTCCGCCGATATCGCGCAGCCGCAGCTGGCGCACGATCTCCTCCGCGGCCTCGAGGTTGTTCTTCGTCACGGTCTCCTCGAGGTTGCCGCCCGAGCCGACGAACTTGCCGGTGTTCACGTCGACCACGGTCATCGCCTCGGTGCGGTCGATGACCAGCGATCCGCCCGACGGGAGCCAGACCTTGCGATCCAGCGCCTTCGCGATCTGCTCGGTGACCCGGTACTCGTCGAAGATGTCCCGTTCGCCCTCGAATCGCTCGACGCGCTCGAGCAGTTCGGGAGCCACCTGCGAAAGGTAGTTCTCGATGGTCGCGTACGTCTCCGACCCCGAGATCACGAGCCGGTGGAAATCCTCGTTGAAGACGTCGCGGATGATCTTGATCAGCATGTCGGGCTCCGAGTGCAGGAGAGCGGCTCCCCCACCCTTCGCGACCCGCTGCTGAATCGAATCCCACTGGCGAGTCAGGCGCTCGACGTCGCCGACGACCTGCTCCTCGGTCGCCCCTTCGGCCGCGGTGCGAACGATCACGCCTGCGCCGCCCGGCAGCACCTCCTTGAGGATCTTCTTCAGGCGCGCGCGCTCGGTGTCGGGCAGCTTGCGCGAGATGCCGTTCATGGCGCCCCCGGGAACGTATACGAGGAAGCGCCCCGGCAGCGAGATCTGGCTCGTGAGCCTCGCGCCCTTGTGTCCCACCGGGTCCTTGGTGACCTGCACCAGCACG
>JBDIAD010000204.1:0-3402 GCA_039812205.1 Leucobacter sp. | reverse complement strand
CGCCGACGACTCCGGCGCGGTCACCGCGGAGTACGCCGTCGTGATCATCGCGGGCATCGCCTTCGCCGGGCTGCTCGTCGCGATCATCCGCTCCGATGAGATCCGGCAGATGCTCGTCGGTCTGGTGCAGAATGCGCTCGGGTCTGCGGGGTGAGCGCCGGCGCCGATGGGTGAGCTTCGATGCGTTCCGGGATGATTCGGGGTCGGTCACCGCGGAGTTCGCGGTGACGGTTCCGGCTGTTCTGCTCGTGCTCGGCCTGGTGATCGGGGGGATCCAGCTCTCCACCCACCGGCTGACGCTCGTCTCCGCCGCGGCCGAGATCGCGCGGCTCGAAGCCCGCGGGGATCACGCGATGGCGGCTGACCGCATCCGCGGGCTCGGCGACGTGCGGATCGAGCGCACGAGCGACTCCGGGATCCTGTGCGTGAGCCTCACCGCCGCTCCGGACCGCGGGCTGCTCGCGCTCATGCGCGTCGACGGGCGCGGCTGCGCGGCGATCACGGAGGCGGCATCGTGAGCGCGCCGGTGTTGATCGTCGGCGCCGTCGCCATGCTCGCCCTGGGGCTCCCGGTGATGTCGGCCGCGAGTGCACTCGAGACGCAGCAGCGCGCGGGTGCCGCCGCCGATGCCGCTGCGCTCGCCGCGGCCGATGCGGCGAGCGGGTGGATCGAAGGCGAGCCGTGCGCGCTCGCCGCGCGCGTGATCACCGAGTTCCGCCTCGAGATGGCGACGTGCGAGACGGATGCGGACACGGGCGATGCCCGTGTCGTCGTGCGCGCACGAACCCTCTTCGGGTCGATCGAAGCGCGTTCCCGAGCCGGACCGGCCGGCGAATGATCGTCTGGGCGGGGTCGCGACGCGATGATGGTGTCGGGCCGGTCACGGGATGTCCCGGAACCCAATATTCTGGGAGGGCGACCTTCCTTCGGCAGGCTATGTGTAGTGTGTGCTGGGAGGGGAACGCAGCCAGTCGTACCGCGCGGCGTGTATGCTTCGGCGCGTTGGAGTTCAAGCCATGAAGGAGATCCGTGGGCGTCGAGAAGAAGCTCGTGATCGTCGAGTCGCCGACCAAGGCGAAGACCATCGGCGGTTACCTCGGTGATGGCTACGAGGTCATCGCCTCTGTCGGTCATATTCGCGACCTCGCCGAACCCTCGGCCCTTCCCGCCGAACTCAAGAAAGGCCCGCTCGGCCGATTCGCGGTCGATGTCGACAATCGGTTCGAGCCGTACTACATCGTCAACGACAACAAGAAGAAGACCGTCGCCGAACTGAAGCGCGCGCTGAAGGGGGCCGACGAGCTCTGGCTCGCCACCGATGAAGACCGCGAGGGCGAGGCCATCGCGTGGCATCTGCTCGAGGTGCTGAAGCCGAAGGTTCCCGTGCGGCGCATGGTGTTCCACGAGATCACGAAGGAGGCGATCGAAGAGGCGAAGGCGAACACGCGCGATCTCGACATCGCCCTCGTCGACGCGCAGGAGACCCGTCGCATCCTCGATCGCCTGTACGGCTACGACATCTCGCCCGTGCTGTGGCGCAAGGTCGCGCCGAAGCTCTCCGCCGGGCGCGTGCAGTCCGCCGCCACGAGGCTCGTGGTCGATCGCGAGCGCGAGCGCCTGGCGTTCGTCGCCTCGGAGTACTGGGATCTGAGCGCGACGTTCGCCCCCGGGGCCGACGCCGCCGACAAGACCGCCTTCGAGGCCCGACTCGTTCGGCTCGACGGCAAGCGCATCGCCGCCGGCAGCGACTTCGGCGATGACGGAGAACTCACCGCCCGTGCCGCGAAGGCCGGCATCGTTCCGCTGGGGCGCGAGCGCGCGGAGAGCCTCGCCGCCGCGATCGGCGAAGGCTCGACCGCCCAGGTGCTCTCGCTCGAGACGAAGCCGCACACGCGCAGGCCGGCCGCGCCGTTCACGACCTCCACGCTGCAGCAGGAGGCCTCGCGCAAGCTGCGCTACAGCTCGCGCCAGACCATGTCGTTCGCGCAGTCGCTGTACGAGAACGGCTACATCACCTATATGCGTACCGATTCGCCGACGCTTTCGAAGCAGGCCGTGGCGGCCGCGCGGGCGCAGGCCGCCGAGCTCTACGGCCCGCAGACCGTTCCGTCGACGCCTCGCGTCTACACCGGCAAGTCGAAGGGCGCCCAGGAGGCCCACGAAGCCATCCGACCGGCGGGCGACGCGTTCATCCGTCCGAGCGAGCTGCGCGGCAGACTCAACCAGGGGGAGTTCGCGCTGTACGAACTCATCTGGAAGCGCACCGTCGCGAGCCAGATGGCCGACGCCAAGGGGTCGACGGATACGGTGACCCTCGGCGTCACCGTCGATGAAGTCGTCGACGGCGCGAAGGCGCGTGCGATCGCCGAGTTCACCGCAAGCGGTACCGTCATCTCCTTCCCGGGCTTCCTGCTCGCCTACGAGGAGGGCAAGGACGAGAAGCGACGCGACGCGGAGCAGAACGTCGCGCTGCCGCAGCTCGCCGAGCAGCAGCAGCTCGCGGTCGAGCGTCCGGAGGCGAAGGGTCACGAGACGAGCCCGCGTCCGCGCTACACCGAGGCGAGCCTCACGAAGCGCCTCGAAGAGCTCGGGATCGGTCGCCCCTCGACCTACGCCGCGATCATCAGCACGATCAGCGACCGCGGCTACGTCACGAAGAAGGGCCAGGCGCTCGTCCCGAGCTGGATCGCCTTCTCGGTGGTGCGGCTGCTCGAAGAGCACTTCTCGGAGCTGGTGAGCTACGACTTCACCGCCGAGATGGAGAGCGATCTCGACCGGATCGCCGCGGGTGAGGAGGACCGGAGCCAGTGGCTGCGCGACTTCTACTTCGGCACCGAATCGCATCCGGGGCTCCGCGGAGTGGTCGACAATCTCGGCGAGATCGACGCGCGGGCGATCAATACGATCCGCATCGACGACGCGATCTCGCTGCGCAACGGCAAGTACGGCCCCTATCTCGAGGTCTTCGACGACAAGTGCGAGGTGGGCGAAGACGGGGTGCTGAAGCCGCGCAGCGTGAACATTCCCGAGGGCCTCGCGCCCGACGAGCTCACGCCGGCGAAGGCGCACGAGCTCGCCGATGCCGAGCCGCTCGAAGACCGCATCGTGGGGCTGCACCCCGCGACCGGGAAGCGGATCGCCGCGAAGAACGGCCGCTTCGGGCCGTATGTGACGGAGCTCCCGAACGATGATGAGACTCTGCCCAAGGGCGAGAAGCCTCGCACCGCGTCGCTCTTCAAGACGATGGATCCTGCGACGATCGATCTCGACACCGCCGTGGCGCTCCTCGATCTGCCGCGCGTCGTGGGCGTCGATCCCGAGACGGGAACCGAGATCACCGCTCAGAACGGGCGATACGGCCCGTATTTGAAGAAGGGCGTCGAGACGCGCACGCTCCCGAGC
>JBDIAD010000203.1:0-3405 GCA_039812205.1 Leucobacter sp. | reverse complement strand
CGCTGCATCTCCAGCTGCAGATCGACCTGGTCGACCCGGCTCTGCTGGGGCTCGGCCGCTTCGTTCTCCGGGGTCGTGTTTTCAGATGTCAAGGAAGCGCACATCCTTCGCGTTTTGCTGGATGAAGGTCCGTCGTGCTTCCACGTCCTCACCCATCAGGGTTGAGAAGATCTCATCGGCGGCCGCAGCATCATCCATGGTGACCTGCAGCAGCGTGCGAGTCTGCGGATTCATGGTCGTCTCCCAGAGCTCTTCGTAGTTCATCTCGCCGAGGCCCTTGTAGCGCTGCACGCCGCTCTCCCGCTGCAGGCGACGTCCATTCTCCGCGCCGTATGCAAGTCGGGCATCGCGCTCCGCATCGCTGTAGACGAACTCGTGCTCCGCGTTCGTCCACTTGATCCGGTAGAGCGGCGGCTGCGCGAGATACACGTATCCCATATCGATCAGCGGACGCATATACCTGAACAGTAATGTAAGCAGCAGCGTCGTGATGTGCTGGCCGTCGACATCGGCATCGGCCATCAGCACGATCTTGTGGTATCGCGCCTTCTCGGGGTCGAAGTCCTCTCCGATCCCCGCACCGAAGGCCGTGATCATCGCCTGAACCTCGTTGTTGTTGAGCGCTCGATCGAGGCGTGCCTTCTCGACATTGAGGATCTTCCCGCGCAGCGGAAGGATCGCCTGAGTCTGCGGATCGCGCCCGGTCTTCGCCGAACCGCCGGCGGAATCGCCCTCGACGATGAAGATCTCGGATTCGGTGGGATCCTTGCTGGTGCAGTCGCTGAGCTTTCCAGGCATGCCCCCCGACTCGAGAAGCCCCTTGCGACGGGCCGTCTCCCGGGCCTTTCTCGCCGCGAGGCGCGCGGTCGCCGCCTGAATCGCCTTGCGGATGATATCCTTCGCCGAGGAGGGATTGCGCTCGAACCAATCTCCGAGCTGATCTCCGACGACCTTCTGCACGAATGCCTTGGCCTCGGTGTTCCCGAGCTTGGTCTTGGTCTGACCCTCGAACTGCGGCTCGCCGAGTTTCACCGAGATGACCGCGGTGAGCCCTTCTCGCACGTCGTCGCCCGAGAGATTCTCGTCCTTGTCTCGCAGGATGTTCTTCTCGCGGGCATAGCGATTGACCAGAGTCGTGAGCGCCGCGCGGAAGCCCTCTTCGTGCGTGCCGCCCTCGTGGGTGTTGATCGTATTCGCGTAGGTGTGCACGCTCTCGGAGTACGAGGTCGTCCACTGCATCGATATCTCCGCCGAGATGGTTCGAGCCGCATCCTCGGACTCGAAGGAGATGATCTCGTCGTGCACCACGTCCGCGCGCTTCGCCGCGTTGAGGTGCCGGACGTAGTCCTCGATCCCCTTTTCGTACATGAACTCGTCGCGAGGGGCGGGGGGAATGACGGATTCCCCCTCCTCCGTGACGATCGGCTCCTGGGGACGCTCGTCGGAGAGCACGATGCGCAAACCCTTGTTCAGGAATGCCATCTGCTGAAAACGCGTGCGAAGGGTGCCGTAGTCGAACTCGACGGTCTCGAAGATCTCGTCGCTCGGCCAGAATGTGATCGTCGTGCCGGTTTCGTCGGTCGGCTCGCCCTTCGCGAGCGGTGCATCGGGAACACTGCCGGTGAACGACATGTTCCACGTGAAACCTTCGCGTTTGACCGCTACCTCGAAACGACTCGACAGCGCGTTCACGACGGAGGAACCGACGCCGTGGAGCCCACCGGAGACCGCGTATCCGCCGCCGCCGAACTTGCCGCCCGCGTGCAGCACAGTGAGCACGACCTCGACGGTGGAGCGCCCCTCGGTCGGGTGCAGGTCGACGGGGATACCGCGCCCGTTGTCGACCACGCGGACGCCCCCGTCTTCGAGGATGGTGACGGTGATCAGATCGCAGTACCCGGCGAGCGCCTCGTCCACCGAGTTGTCCACGATCTCGTAGACGAGGTGGTGCAGGCCACGCGGCCCAGTGGATCCGATGTACATGCCGGGACGCTTGCGAACCGCTTCAAGCCCTTCGAGTACTTGAATGTCACTGGCGTCGTAGTGTTCCTCTGAGGCGTTCGTGTTCTCTGCAGCCATAAGTGAATGAGTCTCTCTGCCTCTTTCAGCGCGGATTTCCGCGCCGGGGACTTTCGCACCCTTATCCTATCAATTTTGACGCTTCACATGGCCGTTTTGAGCGTGTGGGGGCATATTTAGCCGCGGGGACGTCCCTGATCAATTCGCAGATGAGTCTTGCCCGCCCCGAGCGGCATCACCCGTAGGTATCGCGCGGACCTCGGCCACCGCGAACCGTGCGTCGGCCGTGCCTCCATGTCGGCGCGCCAGGAGCGACGAATCGGATCTCCGATATTTCGGCTTCGGGGAATTCCTCGAGGATCCGAGAGAGGACCTCCGCTCGCAATCGGCGCAGTTCCGTGGCCCAGGCGGTGGAGTCGCACTGAACGATCAGCACGCCGTCCCTCATGTCGACGATCCGAGTGTGCGCTGCCGTGCGTTCCCCCATGAATCGGGGCCAGCTCTCGATGAGCTGCGCCTGCGAGAGCTCGGTGCTCCAACCCATCTCCCGCATACTCGTCGCGAAGAGCTCTCCGAGCAGTCTCGGTTCGCGGCCCGTTCCGAACGGCACGGATTGCTCCCCGTGAGACTTCCCTCCCTTGACGCGCAATCTTCTCGGGCGTTGCCCCTTCCAGATGGCTTTGGCCCGAAGATACGCGGCTGACACGAACGAGACCGACAGCGGATCCTGTGTCATCGATCCACCGCCTCGACCACTTCGCCTGCACGGATGCGGATCCGATTCCAGGCCGGACCCTCCGGGACATCCTCGTCGACGGCCGCGGTCACGATCACCTGCTCGAACTCCGAGACCGATGCAAGCAGGCGATGTCGCCGCCGCGCATCGAGTTCGGCGAAGACGTCATCGAGGATGATGACCGGGTCTCCGCTTGGGGATTCATCCTTGAGCAATACTGCGAGCCCCAATCGCAGCGCCAGCGCGAACGTCCAGGATTCGCCGTGACTCGCGTATCCCTTCACGGGAAGCTGGTTGAGTTCGAGGAAGAGATCATCACGATGCGGGCCGGCAAGAGTCTGAGCGCGCTCGAGCTCCTGCGACCGCAGCAGCCGCAGGACTTCGTGGAATTCCGAGGCGATCGTTTCACGTGAAACATCCGCCCCCGCTCCGGAGTTCTCGACGCGAGTCGTGCCGGCGAGCCCGGCCCCCGTCTCGGCCCCCAACGTTTCACGTGAAACATCCACGGAACGATCACTCCTGAGCGAAACGACAGACTCGCTCATCTCGAGCCGTGCTCCGTGATCATCGCCGGCGAGCGATGCATACGCGCGCGCGACCGGGTCCGAGAGCAGACGCACGAGACTTCGCCGCTCGAACATGATCCGCGA
>JBDIAD010000202.1:0-3431 GCA_039812205.1 Leucobacter sp. | reverse complement strand
CGCAGGAAGTTCTGACTCCAGTGCTCGACGTCTTGGCGGAACACGACGCGACGCATGGCGCGCATGCGCCGCACCTGTTCGGATTCGGACATCTTCAGCGCCGCGAGCATCTTCGCCTTCATGCCGTCGATATCGTGCGGATTCACAAGCACCGCCTGGCGCAGTTCATCGGCCGCGCCGGCGAACTCGCTCAGCAGCAGCACCCCGTGCTCGTCGAAACGGCTCGCCGCGTACTCCTTCGCGACGAGATTCATTCCGTCGCGCAGAGCCGTGACGGCGAGCACATCGGCCGCGACGTACAGCGCCGCCATCTCCTCGTGCGGGAAGCCCTGGTGCAGATAGACGACGGGTGTGTGCGCGATGGTGCCGTAGTCGCCGTTGATGCGACTCACCGTGGCTTCGATCTCTTCGCGCAGCAGCCGGTATGCCTCGACGCGCTCGCGGCTCGGGCTTGCGACCTGAACGAGCGTGACGTCGCCGGCCTGCACCTCGCCATCGCGCAGCAGTTCTTCGAAGGCCTTGAGGCGGTGCCGGATGCCCTTGGTGTAGTCGAGGCGATCCACCCCCAGAATGATGCGGCCGGGATTGCCGAGCTCTTCGCGGATCTGCGCGGCGCGCTGCTGCGTCCGCTCGGATCGAGCGAGCGAATCGAACGCCTCGGTGTCGATGGAGATGGGGAACTCTTGAGCGAGCACGCGGCGCTCGGGATGCCCGTCGCGTTCGGGGACGACCACGGTGTTGCCGTGGGACGGCGCGCCCGCATGACGGCGGACGGCGGCCCGGAAGTTCGCGGCATCGGCGACCCGCTGGAACCCGATGACATCGGCGCCGAGCATGCCCTCGAGCACCGCCTTGCGCCACGGCAGCTGACTGAAGAGCCCCCGCGGCGGGAACGGGATGTGCAGGAAGAAACCGATGACGAGATCGGGCCGCAACTCGCGCAGCATGCCGGGCACGAGCTGCAGCTGGTAATCGTGCACCCAGACCGTGGCACCCGGGTGCGCGGCCTCGGCGGTCGCCTTCGCGAAGCGCCGATTCACGCGGACGTAGCTCTCCCAGTTCTCGCGGTGGTACGAGGGGCGCGCGATGACGTCGTGATAGAGCGGCCAGAGGGTGTCGTTCGAGAACCCCTCGTAGTAGGTTTCGAACTCCTCCTCGCTCAGCGAGATCGGCTGCAGCTTCATCGACCCGATCGAGAACGGTTCGATGCGCTCGTCGATGCTGCCGGGCCAGCCGACCCAGACGCAGCCGAGGTCTCTCACGACGGGCTCCATGGCCGTCACGAGACCGCCCGGCGAGCGGCGCCAGCTCTCCTTGCCGTCGGGGCCGATGATGCGATCGACAGGCAGGCGGTTCGATACCACGACCAGATCGTGTGTCATCGAACGCGCCGCCTGCATGATCCTGCTCCTAGTCGTCCTTCTCGGGGGCCGTGAACGCCGTCGCGAATTCGGCGAGCAGTCGAGCGCCGAACCCGGTCGAGCCCACGGGCCGCCAGAGATCGTCGCGTTCGCTCTGCATCGTTCCGGCGATATCGAGGTGACCCCACGGGATGCCGTCGACGAACTCGTTCAAGAAGAGCGCCGCGAGCGTCGCACCGGCGTACTGGCCGCCGATATTCGAAAGATCGGCGACCTCGCTGCGCAGCTGCTCCAGGTAGGAGCGCTCGAGCGGCAGCCGCCAGATGCCCTCGTCGGTCTCGTCGGCCGCGGCATCCAGCTGCGCCGCGACGCCGTCGTTATTGGCGAACATCGCCGCGGTCTTCGTGCCGAATGTCATCATCGCCGAGCCCGTGAGGGTGGCGATGTCGACGATCGCATCGGGGCGGCGCGCCTCCTCCGTTGCGAGCACGAGCGCATCGGCCATGACGAGGCGACCCTCGGCGTCGGTGTTCTTCACCTCGACGGTCTTGCCGCCGCGCATCGAGAGCACATCGCCGAGCTTCGTCGCGCTGCCGGAGGGCATGTTGTCGGTGCACATCATCCAGCCGGTGACGACGGTCTGCGCGCCCAGATCGCGCAGCGCCGTCATCGAGGCGAACACCGCGGCGGCGCCCATCATGTCGAGCTTCATCGCGGCGTGCATCGCGTTCGACGGCTTCAGGCTGATACCGCCCGAGTCGTACATGATGCCCTTGCCGACGAGCGCGAGATGCGGCAGATCGCTCACATTCCCGGCATTCTCGGGCACATAGCTGACCTTGATCATGCGCGGTTCCTCGGTGCTGCCGGCGTTCACGCCGAGCAGGCCGCCGCACCCCAGTTCGATGAGCTGCGCGCGATCGAAGACCTCGACGGTGAGGCCGTACTCCGGGGCGAGCTCCTGCGCGATCGAGGCGAGCTTCACAGCGCTCAAATGCCGCGGCGGAGTGTTGCCGAGGTCGCGCGAGATCTGGGCGGACCGGGCGAGGATCAGACCGCGCTCGACCCCGGCCTGCGCCGCAGCGGCGTGCTGCCCCGCGCCGACGGCCACGCTCTCGAGTTCAACGGTCTTCGAGTCGTGCTTCAGCGCGTCGTAGCGGTAGCGCGCGAGAATCGAGCCCTCGGCCACGGCCTGGCCGGCCGCGGTCGCGTCCACGCCGCCATCATCGATGATCGCGGCGATGTCGAGGCCGAGATCTGCGGATTCGTGCGCGGCGAGCGCGAACGAGGCGACGGCGTCTCTCAGCTGCGCAACCGTCGTCACCCCGTCGCCGACGCCGACGAGCACGCGCAGCGGGACACCCGGCAGCATCAGCGTCTGCCCCTTCTTCCCGGTGAATCCGGCCGCCGCGAGCGCGTCGCGCGTGACCCCGTCGGGAAGCCCCGGAGGAAGAGCGCCTTCGGCGGCGATGAACACCGCCGCGGCACTCGTGGAGCCGGTTTCGGCTGAGACGTTGATGGTCACGCGGCGCTGCAATGAGGGAACCGGATCGAAAGCCGGATCGATAACAACTGTCATGGCTCCACACTATCCCGCACCCACGACATTCGCCCGGCTGACCTTGTCGCCCGGCGCGTTTTCTCATCCGTTTCGGGCGGAATATATGCAGACGCAAATTGTTTTACTGCTGCATGAGAGCTTTTGGATTCCTGTCGTTCGGACACTACGGCGATGTTCCGGGGAGCCGCACGCGCACCGCGGGCGACATGCTCCGCCAGACGGTCGAGCTCGCCGAGGCCGCCGATGAGATCGGTGTGAACACCGCCGCCGTGCGCGTGCACCACTTCGCGAAGCAGGCAGCCGCGCCGATCCCCCTGCTCACCGCCATGGCCGCACGCACGAAGCGCATCGAAGTGGGCACGGGCGTCATCGACATGCGCTAGCGCATGTCGGGGTTGCAGCACTGGCTCTTCATCGTCGGGTGACGGGTCAGTCGTCCTCGTCTTCGAGGTCCTCTAGCACTTCGAACGGCGACTCGACGTCGCCGCGCCAGGCCTCCAGACCCTCGC
>JBDIAD010000201.1:0-3434 GCA_039812205.1 Leucobacter sp. | reverse complement strand
GAGATGCTCTTCCGGGCACGGCTCGATCCGCACACCCCGGCGAACACGCTGGACGAGCGCGTGCTCGGCGCGCTCTGGGACGACTGGGCGCATCTGCTCGCCATCGGCATCACGGTCGGCCAGATGATCACGATCGACGGCCTCACGGGTGATGCGTATCGGCGCGCCCTCGCCGAGCGCGATGAGCGCCACTGGGTGTACAAGCTGGAGGGCACGCCGTGCAAGCGCTGCGGCGCGAATATCGCCCTCGAGGAGATGGGCGGCCGGAAGCTCTACTGGTGCCCCGGATGTCAGCGCGCGCACTAATCTGGAACGCATGCGCGATCTCACTTCAGCTCTGATCGGAAAGATCACGCGGCTTCTCGCACGGCTGCGAGGCGGCGGATCGGCGCTGCCCGGTCTCGTCGTGGAGCGCATCGACCCGGGGTTCATGGGGCGGGGGCTCGCAAGACTGCGGCACGGCGTCGTCGTCGTGAGCGGTACGAACGGCAAGACGACGACGACGAAGATGATCGTCGAGATGCTCGAGTCGCGCGGCATGCGGGTGTTCACGAACCGCACCGGCTCGAACTTCTCGCGCGGCGTGGTCGCGGCGATGATCCAGGAGGGCTCGTGGCGCGGGCGGCTCGCCGCCGATGTCGCGGTGCTGGAGCTCGACGAGGCGCACGCGATGTACTTCATCGACCGGGTGCGCCCGAGGGTGGCGCTGCTGCTGAACGTCCTGCGCGACCAGCTCGACCGCTTCGGCGAGATCGATGCGACGGCGGCGCTGCTGCAGCGCATCGCGGATGCGACGGAGAAGGGGCTGGTGGTGAATCGCGAGGATCGCCTCGTGGCGCGGATCGGCGAGCGCACGCGCGAGCGGGCCGATGCGCCGCGCGTAGCGAGTTTCGGGCTGAGCGGGTCGCTCCGCGCGATGTTCCCCGGGGACGACGAGCTCCACGGCGCATCGGAGTCCGAGCCGAGCCCCTCGCGACTCGGCTCGGATGCCGCCGATGTGACGCTCGTCGAGGTGACGGATCACGCCGCCGCCTTCGACATCGACCACGTCACCTATCGCACCTCGCTGCAGCTCGAGGGCCTGTACAACACCTTCAACGCGGCCGCGGCGCTGAGCACGGTGCGGATGCTCGACACGCTCGACGGCGGGGCCGATCGCGTGGAGGCGACTCCGGGGGCGCTCATCACCGCGCTCTCCCAGGTGCGGCCCGCATTCGGGCGCGGAGAGCGGCTCGAGCTCGACGGGGTTCCGCTCGAGCTCGTGCTGGTGAAGAACCCGGCCGGCTTCAGGCTCGCGCTCGCCTCGTACGAGAGCGCCGACGTCGCCGCCATGATCGCCATCAACGACCAGTACGCCGACGGGCGCGACATGTCCTGGCTGTGGGATGTGGACTTCGCATCGCTCGCCGGGGCGGGGGTCGCCGTGGTGAGCGGCGTGCGCGCCTGGGAGATGGCGCTGCGCCTCGAGCACGACGGGGTCTCCGTGGGGGCGGTCGAGGAGGATCTGCGGAAGGCGCTCGAGATGCTCAGGGAATCCGCCCCCGGCGTGCCGCGCCGCATCTTCTGCACCTACACGGCGATGCTCGCGCTGCGCGCGCGACTGTCGGAGCTCACCGAGGTGGAGGAGATCTGGTGAACGGACTCACGATCGTCTCGCTCTACGGGCGCGACATGAATATCTACGGCGATCACGGGAATCTGCTGGCAATCGCCCGTCGGGCCCGCGCCCACGGCTACGATCCCTCCATCGTCGAGGTGAACCCGGGCGATGCGATGCCGGAGCGAGTCGATATCGTCATCGGCGGTGGCGGGCAGGACTCCGGCCAGGGGAGGATCGCCTCCGATCTTCGCGATCGTGCGGACGCGATCCGCCGGCTCGTGGACGGCGGCGCCCCGATGCTCATGGTGTGCGGCATGTACCAGCTCTTCGGGCACCGGTTCATCACCCACACGGGCGAGGAGCTCACGGGGATCGGGGTGCTCGATGTCGAGACCCGCGGCGGCGACACCCGCATGATCGGGAACATCGTGCTGCGCAGCGACGAGTTCGGCGACATCGTCGGCTTCGAGAACCATAGCGGCGACACGGTGCTCGGCCCCGGATCCGTCCCTCTGGGGAAGGTCGTGCAGGGCGCGGGCAACAATCCCCGCGACGGCATCGAGGGCGCGCGAAGCGGCAACGTCATCGGCACTTATCTGCACGGTTCTCTTCTACCGAAGAACCCGGCGATCAGCGATTTCCTGCTGCGGGTCGCCGCCGAGCGCAGATACGGCGAGTTCGTGCCTCGCGCGATCGACGATTCGACGGCGGAGCGGGCCCGGGCGGCCGCGATGTCGCGCCCGCGGTAGCCCCGGCGGTTCTAGAGCAGGCCGAGCTTCTTCAGGTCGCCGCGCAGTGTCGCCCCGTCGGCGCCGTACACCCACGGGACGCCGCTCGCGTGGCGGTGCAGACGGGCCTTCGTGCGCCCGCCGATGAGCACCGCCTGACCAGTCGAGAGCTGTCGGATGGCGACGGCGGCGACGTTCTCGGGTCGCTCCGCCGAGAACTCCTGGTAGAGGGTTTCGTCGTGCTGCCCGTCGTCGCCGACGAGCACCCACTGAATCTGCGGAAACTCCGATGCGAGGCGGCGCAGCTCGCGCTGCTTGTGCTCCTTGCCGCTGCGGAACCAGCGATCGGGCGTCGGACCCCAGTCGGTGAGCAGCAGCGGTCCCATGGGATACAGATTGCGCTCCAGGAATCTGCTGAGCGCGGGCGCCACATTCCACGCGCCGGTCGACAGGTAGAACACGGGCGACCCGGGATGGGCGGCGAGCAGGTGGTCGTAGAGCACCGGCATGCCGGGGGTGGAGGTTCGCGCGTGCTCGTCGACGACGAAACTGTTCCACGCCGCGACGAGCGGCTTCGGCAGGGCGGTGTTCAGGATCGTGTCGTCGACGTCGCTGATGATGCCGAAGCGGGTCGCGGGGTCGACGATGTAGACCGGCGCGTCGACCGCCTCGCCCTGGCTCGTGCGCAGCGTGATCGTGTGCCAGCCGGGCGCGAGCTCGACCTCGACATTGGCGTCGATCACGCCGCCGTGATCGGCGATCACGGTTCCGACCGGCTTGCCGTCGATGCCGATCGACACGCGCTGATTCGGTGCGTGCACGCTCAAGAAGCTGCGCCATCCGCGCACGCGCGCCACCTGCGCGACATCCGGGCGCAGTTTGCGGCGCAGGATGCGGCTGCGCCTCGGCTTGGGCTTGCCCGTTCCCCGGGGGCGGACGTAGAGCACCCGCCCGAGCACGCGCACCCACTCGGTGCTGCCGTAGCCGATGTAGGGGATGACATCGGGGATCTTGCCCTGCGACACCACGTGGCGTTCGCGACGTCGGTGGAACCATCCGCTCACTCGCGCAGCGAGACGAGGGCGCCGGGGCGGGGCAGAGGGTGA
>JBDIAD010000200.1:0-3439 GCA_039812205.1 Leucobacter sp. | reverse complement strand
CCTGATGAGCTGGGCGGTGCTCGCCGCGCGAGAGCTCGGCCGGCGCCGCCGCGACGCCGCGCGGCCGGCGCCGCCGGAGGCCGCCGTCGAGGTGCTGCACACGCTCGACACCTTCGCCGTCATCCTGGACGCGTCGCTCTCGGTGGTGTACGCGAATCCCGCCGCCAGAGACGATCCGCGCATCACCGAAGAGGATCTGCGGGATCCCGATCTCCTCGCACGGGCGCGCACCGTCATGTCGAGCGGCACCCCGGATACGCGCGATCCCTCCCCCGATGCGCCGGGGAGCGCCCTGCGCATCCGCATCCTTCGCCTGCAGCGCCGCTTTCTCGTGCTGCTCGCCTTCGATCTCGGTGAGGAGCAGCGCGTGAACGCCATGCGCCGCGACTTCATCGCGAATGTGAGCCACGAACTGAAGACCCCGATCGCCGCGATCTCGCTGCTGTCCGAGGCCATCGTCGAGGCGGCGGACGATCCCGAGATCGTGCGCAATTTCGGACGCAAGCTCACGAGCGAGTCCCAGCGGCTCGGCGAGCTCTCGCGCGACATCATCCAGCTCTCCGAGGCGCAGTCGAGTCTGCGCAGCGAGGAGCTCGAGCCGGTGTCGCTCCGGGCCGTGGTGCGCACAGAGGTGGACGCGCACCGGGAGTACGCGGCGACTCAGGGGGTGGATCTCGTGATCGCCGATCCCCTCGACGCCGATGCCGATGCCGCCTCGGGCGCAGCGCCCATGACGCTCGGCCGTCCGGCCGCGATCGGCACGGCAATCGCGAACCTTCTGAGCAACGCGATCCGCCACTCCCCCGCCGGCGGCAGCGTCGGCATCGGAATCGAGCAGCGCGGACTCGAGTGCGTGATCACCATCACCGATCAGGGCGAAGGGATCCCGGCCGAGCATCTGCCCCGCATCTTCGAGCGCTTCTACCGGGTCGACACGGCCCGCAGCCGCGCCGGAGGCGGCACGGGGCTCGGGCTCTCGATCGCCCGGCACACGATGCTGGCGCACGGCGGAGACATCCAGGTGTGGTCGCAGCACGGGGTGGGGTCGACGTTCTCGCTCACCTTCCCCGTCATCGACGAGCACGGGAAGAAGTCCAAGAAGTCGAAGAAGCGCCGCAAGAAGAACGCGAAGCAGGATCGGCGCGAGACGCCGTCGGCGGCGGGCGCGGAACCCGCACGCACCGCATCCGCACACGCCGACTCCGCAACCATCGAACCCGCGAACACCCAACCCGCAGAAAAGGGCGCCGATTCATGAGTCCACGCATCCTGCTCGTCGAAGACGAGTCATCGATCTCCGACCCGCTCGCCTTCCTCCTCGAGCGCGAGGGGTACGAGGTCCGCGTCGTCGCCGACGGCGCGGAGGCCGCCAGGGTCTTCCCCGAGTCGGGAGCCGATCTGGTGCTGCTCGATCTCATGCTGCCGGGGCTGCCGGGCACCGAGGTGTGCCGGTCGATCCGCGCGCGCTCGAGCGTGCCGATCATCATGCTGACGGCGAAGGACAGCGAGATCGACATCGTCGTGGGACTCGAGCTCGGCGCCGACGACTACATCACGAAGCCCTACTCCACGCGCGAGCTGCTCGCCCGCGTTCGCGCCGCGCTGCGTCGCACGGCAGCCCCCGCGGGCGGAGACGACGCGGCGGCTCCCGAGGAGGGCGTGCTCGAAGAGCACGGCGTGCGCCTGGATGCCGAGCGCCACACGGTGACGGTGCGGGGGGAGGAGATCAGCATGCCGCTTCGCGAGTTCGAACTGCTCGAGCTGCTCATGCGCCATTCGGGCCGCGTGCTCACGCGCGGCCAGCTCATCGACCGCGTCTGGGGCAGCGACTACTACGGCGACACGAAGACGCTCGACGTCCACGTGAAGCGCGTGCGCTCGCGCATCGAGGAGGATCCGAAGAATCCGCAGCTCGTCACCACGGTGCGCGGTGTCGGCTACCGTTTCGGGTGATCCGCACCCGGCCTACGCGCCGATGCGCGCCCGCGTGCGTCTGAGGGTCTGCGTGCGCCTTACGGCACGAGCTCCCGGTACTCGGGGAAGGCGTAAGTGCCATCGGCGTCCTTCAGCGTGCCGTCGAGCACCGGAATGCTCGTCCGCTGCTCGCCGCCGGGGGTCTGCACGTAAACCGTGACCACGGTTCCCGGCTCGACGCCGCGCAGCTTCATCGTGACGGGCTCGGCACTCAGGTCGCCGAAAGTCGAGAACCCTGCCTCGACCTTGACGTCGGCGGAGCCGATCTCCTTGCCGTCGGCGTCCACTACGCGGAAGCCGAGCTTCGCGGAATCGGGGCCGGAATTCACCACGCCGAAGACGAGGTTGAACTCCTGCGCGTCGGGATCGGTGATGAACATGAGGTTGCGCACCTCGAGGTCGGCGACGTTGACCTCGACGCCGTCGCTGGGCGCGTACGGATCGAGTGTGGCCTGGGGCGAGATCAGCGCGCACGAGGACAGGCTCATCGTCGCCAGTGCGGCGACTGCGAGAGACGTAATGAGACGGGTCTTCACGAATGATCCTCCGAGCGATGTGCGTCACAGAACAATTGACGCCGCTCCAGGCGTCGATATAAGGAATCCTACACGCATCCCGGTCTCGGCCCCGCATCCGGAAAGTTAGGTCACCCTAACACGCCGTCGGAGAATGTGATATTATATGTGTTTGTCTGGTATATAGCCCCACGAAGGAGCCCGCTCGATGCAGTTTGAGGTCGGAGAGACGGTCGTCTACCCTCACCACGGTGCCGCGAAGATTATCGAAGTCAAGAAGCGCAAGCTCGGCGGCGAAGAGAAGCTCTTCCTGAAGCTCCAGGTGAACCAGGGAGATCTCACCATCGAGGTTCCGGCCGAGAACTGCGATCTCGTCGGCGTGCGCGACGTCATCGATCAAGACGGCCTCAAGAATGTGTTCGAGGTGCTGCGCGCGCCGTTCACCGAGGAGCCGACCAACTGGTCGCGCCGCTACAAGGCGAACCTCGAGAAGCTCGCCTCGGGCGATGTCATCAAGGTGAGCGAGGTCGTGCGCGATCTGTGGCGCCGCGACCAGGAGGTGCGCTCGCTGTCGGCCGGCGAGAAGCGCATGCTCGCGAAGGCTCGCCAGATCCTCGTGTCCGAGCTCGCGCTCGCGAAGAAGACCGACGAAGAGCAGGCCTCACTGGTGCTCGACGAGGTTCTGGCCTCCTAAGCGACTCATCCGCACGCTTCGCAGCGTCGCCACCGTGCAAGCTGCCGCAACGCCCTCGACTCCGGTCGGGGGCGTTGTCCCGTCTTACGGCACTTCGACTCGTGGCGGTGCCACAATAGGCGCATGAGGATCACGCCGCACAGCCCGGTCGAGCTCGGAGTCGTCGTCGTCGCGGCAGGAAGCGGCGAACGCCTGGGCTCAGGGGTCCCGAAGGCCTTCGTCACGCTCCGCGGGCGCACCCTCATCGAACACGCGA
>JBDIAD010000199.1:0-3445 GCA_039812205.1 Leucobacter sp. | reverse complement strand
CGTCTCGATGAGGCGTCGATTGTCGCGTTGATGCAGGCCGATGCTCGGCTCGTCGAGCACGTAGAGCACGCCGGTGAGTCCCGAGCCGATCTGCGTGGCGAGGCGGATGCGCTGCGCCTCGCCGCCCGAGAGGGTGCCGGCGGCCCGCGCGAGGGTGAGATACCCGAGCCCCACCTCGATGAGGAAGTCGAAGCGCAGGCGGATCTCGCGCAGCACCTGCGCCGCGATGCGGGCCTCGCGCTCGGTCAGCACGACCTCGTTGAAGAAGCGCTGCGCGTCGAAGAGGCTCAGCTCGGTCACCCCGGCGATCGACTCCGTGTTGACCGTCACGGCGAGCACTTCCGGCTTCAGGCGCTGGCCGTGGCATGCGAAGCACGGGACTTCGCGCAGGAACTCGGCCCAGCGCTCCCGCCGCGCATCGCTTTCGGCCTCGGCGTACTGGCGCTCGATGAACGGGATCACGCCCTCGAATCCGCTGGTGTACTTCACCTCGCGGCCGAAGCGGTTCTTCCAGCGCACATTCACCTTGAAGTCGTTGCCGTAGAGCACGGCGGCGCGGACGTCTTCGGGAAGCTTCTTCCACGGGGTGTCGAGGGTGAAGTCGAGATCGCGGGCGAGCCCGCGCAGCAGTCGCTCGTAATAGTTGTAGAGGCTCTTGCCCTGGCTCGTCCACGGGATGATGACGCCGCCGGCGATGCTGAGCTCCTCGTCGCCGAGCACGAGCTCCTCGTCGACCGACATGCTGGTGCCGAGACCGGTGCACTCCGGGCACGCCCCGAATGGGGCGTTGAACGAGAAGGTGCGCGGTTCGATCTCGGTCAGCGACACCGGATGACGGTTCGGGCAGCTCAGATGCTCGCTGAACGTCTGGGTCCGATCGCGCGCCCCGGCCTCCCGATCCACGAAGTCGATGGTGACCAGGCCACCGGCCAGCTTCAGCGCGGTCTCCAATGAGTCGGTGAGCCGCCCGAGGACCTCGGGGCCGGCGACGAGGCGATCCACCACCACCGAGATGGTGTGCTTGACCTGCTTCTTCAGCGTCGGGGGCGCCGAGAGCTGGACGGTCTCCCCGTCGACGAGCGCGCGACTGTACCCCGCCGCCGCGAGATCCTGGAAGAGGTCGACGAACTCTCCCTTCTTCTGGCTCACCACCGGCGCGAGTACCTGGAAGCGCGTGCGCTCCGGCAGTTCCATGAGCGTATCCGCGATCTGCTGAACGGTCTGCGAGCGGATCGGCTCCCCGCACACGGCGCAGTGCGGCACGCCGATGCGCGCCCAGAGCAGTCGCATGTAGTCGTAGATCTCCGTGATGGTGCCGACGGTCGAACGCGGGTTCCTGTTCGTCGACTTCTGATCGATGCTGACCGCAGGACTCAGCCCCTCGATGAAGTCGACGTCGGGTCGATCGACTTGACCCAGGAACTGGCGCGCGTATGCACTGAGGCTCTCGACGTACCGGCGCTGCCCCTCGGCGAAGATCGTGTCGAACGCGAGGCTCGACTTGCCGCTGCCCGAGAGCCCGGTGAAGACCACCATGCTGTCGCGGGGGATCGCGAGATCGACGTCGACGAGATTGTGCACCCGGGCACCGCGAACAGTGATGCTCGCACGCGATCCGAGATTCGAGATTGGGGCGGGATTGAGCTTCGACGTCACCGGATCAGTCTATCGAACACCGCCTAATTATTCGAAGATATGTGCGAATACAGAATGCCGCGCCCTTCACTTCTCGGGAGCTTTCGCATATTATTGTTGCAAGTTGACGAAAGGAATGTCGATGACTCTCGCGCATCTCCCCCAGCGCGAACGCCGCGCGCCGAAGAACTCTGGTGATTCGGGCGCGCGCGAACGCGTGCTCGCGCTCGTCACGGAGATCGAGGGCGATGATCGGTTGACGCTCGCGGCCGACATCCTGAGCGACATCATCGCGTATCAACCGGCGGACACGCGCGCACTCACCACCGCCGAGATGCGCGCGCTCGACCGCGCGGGAATCCGCGAGGAGGACCTCGTCGCATCGGGCGCCCCGAACGCCTCGGTGAAGAGCGCGTTGTGGGAGCGTCAGGCCGAGCTCGACACCTACTCCGTCGCCGAGGCCGCCTCTCTGCTCGGAGTGACGACGGCGCGCATCCGGCAGCGCTGCGCCGCGGGAACGCTCTTCGCCTGGCGATTGCGCGACGGATGGCATCTTCCGACGTTCCAGTTCCCCGACGGGCGAGAGCTCCGCGGTTGGGCGACCGTGGCTCCGGCGATCGCGCCGGGCACTCCGTTCATCGTGGCCGAGCGCGTGCTCACGACCCCGTCTCCGAGGCTCGTGGTCGAGGGCGAATATCTGGCGCCCTTCGAATGGCTGGCCCAGGGCGGCGCACCCGAGACGGCGGCGGCGGCCGTCGATGACGCGCTCAATCGTCTCCCCTGAGGCATCGGCGGCAGATGAGCGAGCTCCTCACACCACCCGACCCGGCGCGCTTCCCGAGGCTCGACGCCGATTCCGCCTGGGTGCGCGAGGTTCCGGCGGGCACGGCGCTCACCCGGATCTTCCGCACGGCCGGCCCCTATCCCACCGAGTGGCACGATTTTCGCGAATTCGGCCCCCTCGACGCGCGTTTCGACCCGCATCCCGAGCCGACGGGCGAGCACCCCGGCGAGGGGGTGCTCTACGCGGCGCTCGAGAGCGCCGCGGTCGCCGGCGGGAGCAATGCGCCGAGCGCATCGGCGAGCGATTCCCCGTTCGCGGTGTGCCTGCTCGAGGTGTTCCAGCAGTTCCGCATCATTCAGCGCGGGTTCGGGCGACCGACGATGGTCGTGTTCGAGGTCTCTCGCCCGTTGCGCCTCTTGGATCTGAGCGATAGCGACTGGATCGCCGTCGCGGGAGGGAATGCCGCCCTCACGTCGGGCGAGCACGGCCCGGCTCGCGCCTGGGCCCGCGCGATTCGCGCGAGCTATCCCGAGATCGACGGGGTGGTCGCGGCGTCATCGCTCGTGCCGAGCGCGCGCACCGTCGCCCTCTGGGAGCCCGCCCGCACCGCGATCCCGCGGCATCCGCTCGCGCTGCTCCGGCTGGATCGCGGCGAGCTCACCGGAGTCATCGACTCGATCGCCGACAGATACGGCTACCTGCTGCTGTGACCCGATCGCCTCGCCGCTCGCACCGCTACCCCTGACGCTTGGACAGTTCCGTCGCGGATGGGAGCTCCGGGAGTACCTCTCCTCCGGCCCCTCGGATCTCCTCGAGCGCCCGCTCGCTGGATTCTGCCGCGACGCCGGCCGTGAGCGGCGCGAGCACTCGCACTCCGAAGGATGCATCGAGCGCATCGAGCGCCGATGCGCGAACGCAGTGGTCGGTTGCGATCCCCAGCACGTCGATATCGGTGATCGCGTAGCGCAGGAAGAGCTCGGGCACGGGTTCGCCCGACGCGGTCACCGCTTGGAACGCCGAATAATC
>JBDIAD010000198.1:0-3450 GCA_039812205.1 Leucobacter sp. | reverse complement strand
GCCGGGGAGGCCGAGCGCCCGCACCGCTGCACGAGAGAGCGGTGCCGCCGGAATCCCCATGATGCCAGCTGCGGGGAGCGGCGCTGCCGGGTGGTGCGGGCCGTGCCGTCGACGGGTGCGACCGCGAGAGCCGATTTCGGCTTCGACGATCCACGCGCCTCGCGATGCGGGGCGCGCGATCCGATCGGCGAGGCCGAGCTCGGCGAGCAGCGTCTCGACCCCGCCCCTGCGTGTGGCGAAGGATTCCGCCCCGACGTCGACCGCGGATCCGGCCAGCGGCGTTCGTCGAATTCGCCCGCCCAACCGGTCGTCCGCCTCGAGCAGGGTGACCTCCGCCCCGGCGAGGGCGCAATCGCGCGCCGCCGTGAGCCCGGCGATTCCACCGCCGACCACGGTGATCCGCATCCTCCTCGCCGCGGGGTCAGGCTGCGGCATGGGCGAGATCGACGATGCGGCTCAGCACCTCGGGATCGGTATCCGGGGGGACGCCGTGACCGAGGTTCAGGATGTGCGCGGGCGCGCGCGATCCTCTGCGGAGCACGTCCAGAAGCTCGGCCTCGAGGGCGGGGCGGGGCGCCGCGAGGAATGCCGGATCGAGGTTCCCCTGCAACGGGATCGCGTCATCGAGACGGCTGCTCGCCTCATCGAGCGGCGTGCGCCAATCGACGCCGACGGCGTCGACTCCGACTGCCGCGAGCTCCTCGAGGAGGTGGCCCGAGCCCACGGCGAAGTGGATCACCGGCACTTGCGCGAGTTCGGTGGCGTAGCCATCGCCCCGCGGATACGCGAACCGGCGTACCGGTTCGAGTGCGCAGCGAGAGGCGGGTGCGACATGCGAGCGGTACGCGGAGGCGCTGAGCGACCCCGCCCACGAGTCGAAGAGCTGCACCGCGCTGGCGCCGGCCTCGACCTGCGCCTCCAGAAAGGCGCCCGAGAGCTCGGCTACCCAGCTCAGCACCGATCGCCAGACGTCGGGATCGTCGTGCATCAGCGATCGGGCGCGCAGATGATCGCGTGACGGGCCGCCCTCGACCAGATAGGCCGCGAGGGTGAACGGGGCGCCGGCGAAGCCGATGAGCGGTGTCCCGTCGAGCTCGGCGACGGCCTGCGCGACTCCTTCGCGCACGGGAGCGAGGGCCTCGCGCAATCGCTCGGGAGAGAATTCTTCGCGCGCTCGTGCGATGTCCGCGGCGGTGCGGATCGGTCGGGAGAAGACCGGCCCGCGCCCGGCCGCCAGCTCGACCGGTACGCCGGCGAGCTTCAGCGGCACCACGATATCGCTGAAGAACACGGCCGCATCGACACCGTGACGACGCACAGGTTGCAGGGTGATCTCGCTCGCGATCTCGGGGGTCAGGCAGGAGTCGAACATCGAGTGTCGAACGCGGAGCGCTCGATACTCCGGCAGTGAACGCCCGGCCTGACGCATGAACCAGACGGGCATTCGCTCGGGCCGGTCGCCGCGCAGGGCGCGCATCAGCGGAGCGTCGATGGTGCGCCCGTCGACGAGCGGGTGCGTGCCGGGGAGGAATTGCTGCCGGGTGGTCTGAGGATTGAAGTATGCATACATCGGATGTGATACTAGCTCATAGATCTGATCTGATAAATCAGATGTGAATGCTTCACTGGGTGCGCGTCCGAATGTACGCCGGACGGCTCCGAGAACACCTGGAACGAGAATCCCGAAACCGCCAATGCTGCTCTGCCTATCCATCGACCATCGAAGCGGATCGTTCTCCCTGCTCGAACGACTCGCCGCGGCCGAGACCGCGACCCTCGAATCCGAGTCCTCCGGTTCGGTGCTGCTCGCCACGTGCAACCGCTTCGAGCTCTATCTCGATCTCTCGGACGATGCCGGTGCGTTCGGAGTCGATCCGGAGCGCGAACCCGGTGCGCTCGCGATGAGCGCCCTGGACTCGCTCGCGTTCGCGGCGGGGATCGATCCGAGCGAGTTGCGTTCGGCCGTGCGGGTGTTCGGCGGATCGGAGATGGCGCAGCACCTCTTCTCCGTGACTGCCGGCCTCGAGTCGGCCGTCGTGGGGGAGGAGGAGATCGCCGGTCAGGTGCGTCGCGCCCACGTTCGCGCGCGCGGACGCGGAACGGTCACCGATCGACTCGAGCGCCTCTTCCAGGCGGCGGCCCGGGTCTCCCGCGATGTGACCCAGCGCACCGGAGTGCGGGCGGCCGGCCGCTCGCTCGTCGGGGTGGCGCTGCGGATGATCGAACACCGCATGGGCGACTGGGCGGAGGCGAGAGCGCTGCTCGTCGGCACCGGCGCGTACGCGGGGGCCACCGTTGCCGCGCTTCGCGAACGCGGGGTCCAGCGACTCGCGGTGCACTCGCCGAGCGGCCGGGCGGAGCGATTCGCGAGGGAGCGCGGCCTGAGCGCGATCCCCGTCGACGGTCTGGCCGCGGCCGTCGCGGAATCGGATCTCATCGTCACCTGCAGCCGCGTCGACGCCCCGGTGCTCCTCCGGGCGCATTTCGAAGCGGATGCCTGCGCCGGCGGGCCGCTCGATACGAGCGTCTCCCCGCGCCGTCAGCTGATCGACCTCGGCCTGCCGCGCAACATCGATCCGGCAGTGGCGGGCCTTTCCGGAGTCGAGCTGCTCGACCTGCCGGCGATCGGCAGGCGCGCATCCGCGGAGGCCCGCGGCGCCGAGACCGAAGCCGCTGCGCTGGTGCGCGCGGCGGCGGCCGAGTTCGCCGCCGCGCAGGCGGAGCGGGACGCGGTGCCGGCACTGCTCTCCCTGCGCGGGCATGTGCTCACGATTCTCGAGGACGAGCTCTGCCGCGCGAGACGGGACTCGCCGGCCGAGGTCGAGCGCGCCCTGCGCCGCCTCGCCGGCCGACTGCTGCACGACCCGACCACCAGGATCAAGGCCCTGGGCAGGCAGGGGCGGTCTTCGGACGCCCGGGACGCCCTCGCGGTGCTCTTCGGGATCTGAGATCTCGAACAGCACCGCGGCACTCGATCCGACATCCGATGACCGAAAGGCTTCACCGCACACCATGACCGCCATCACGCCCTACGACGCCCTGCTGCTGTGCTCATTCGGCGGCCCGAACCGGCAGGACGATGTGCTGCCCTTTCTGCGCAACGTCACGCGGGGGAAGCGCATCCCGGAGGACCGCCTGGCCGAGGTGGGCGAGCACTATCGGCACTTCGGCGGGGCCAGCCCCATCAACGACCAGAACCTGGCGCTGCTCGCCGCGCTTCGCGCCGAGCTCGAGCGCCGGGGCATCGCCCTGCCGGTGATCTGGGGCAATCGCAACTGGCATCCGTACACGGTCGACACGCTCCGCGATGCGGCCGCGTTCGGCGCCCGACGAGTGCTGACGCTGGTGACGAGCGCGTACGCCTCGTATTCGGGCAGCCGCCAGTACCGCGAGCATCTCGCCGCGGCCCGCGCCGAGCTCGAGGCGGAGGGCGTGGCCCCGCCCGAGGTC
>JBDIAD010000197.1:0-3450 GCA_039812205.1 Leucobacter sp. | reverse complement strand
AACCGACGCCGGTCATGCTCACGAGCAGCCCTACCGTGCCCGCATCGCCGCCGATCTCCGCGGCAAGCGGCGGCGCAAGCGTATTCACGGCTTCGGGGCCGATGCCGATCGCGAACATGCCGATCAGGCAGAGCAGGATCGGCCGATCCGCCCGCACGAAACGCACCGCCTCGCGCATCGAATTCTCGTGCTTGGACTTCGTCCCCTGCGGCGGTGGGAAGACGACGAGCGAGATCAGCACCATGAAGACGATGTTGAGCGCGGCACCCAGCATGAACGCCGCGGGATACCCGAGCCAGGCGATGAAGATCGCGCCGAAGGCCGGCCCGATGATCCGCCCGATCGTCGACGGCGCCGAATTGAGCACGACCGCGGAGGGGATCTCCTCCGGCCGCACGAGATGCGGCGCCGCCGATTGCTGACCCGCCTCGCTCAAGAGGAGCCCGATGCCGAAAACCGCCGAACCGATGATCACGGCCGTCGCATCGGCCTCCCGTCCGAAGACGGTGAACCAGAGATACCAGCCCGCGAGCCCCAGAGAGCTCACCACCACGATCGCGCGCCCCAGCAGCAGCTGGAACTTGATGCTGCCGGTATCGGCCCAGCGACCGACCATCGGCCCGAACACGATCTGCGGCATGAACTGCAGCGAGCTCACGATTCCGACGATCAGGGCCGAGCCCGTCGCCTCGAAGGCGGCGATGGCCGAGACGATGGCGTGCAGCCACGAACCGATCGACGTGAAGAAGCGCGCCGCGAAGAAGGTGCCGAAGTTGCGGCTCGTGATGAGCTGCCAGGAGCTGCGAATGCGAGGATCGTCGAGGGCCTCCTCTGACACCATCGCGATCCCCCTTGATGAATGATGCGGCAGAGCTTCAGGCTATCGTGCGACAGCGCCAACAGGCGCCGCGCATTCCATTCCGATAACATGCACGGTATGGACTGGTGGATGAACGCGCTGTGGTCGATTACGCCGACCGTGCTCATCGGCATCCTCTTCGCGATCATCTTGCGTCTGATTCTGCGCGCCGACCGCACCGAGCGTCGCGTGTACGACCGGATGGAAGCCGAAGAACGTCGGCGACTCGGCCTGCCTCCGCAGAGCGAGAGTTAGCGAGCCCCCGCAGTGGAGGTGCTGTGGGGATGGTTGAGCTGGCCCGGGGGATGGGCCGTCACTCTGCTCGTCGTCGATAACCTCATCCGGATCGTTTCGCTGTTCGTGGTGCCGCGAAACCGGCGCCCGACCGCCGGCATGGCCTGGCTGATGGTGATCTTCCTGCTGCCGATCCCGGCGCTCCTGCTCTTCCTGCTCATCGGCACGAACCGTCTGCCCAGGCGGCTGCGACGGCGGCACGAACGCGTCAACGCCCGAGTCACCGAGCTCGCCGATCGCAGCGAATCCCTGGTAGGTACCCCGCTCAGCCTCATGCCTGCCGGCCTGCGCAGCGCGGTCATGCTCGCCCGCTCCCTCGGGGCGCAGCCGATGCTCATCGGCAACACTGCCGAGCTGTACCACGACTACGCCGGTTCGCTGCGGCACATGACGGAGGCGATCCGATCCGCCAAGGACTACGTGTACGTGCAGTTCTACATCCTGGTGCACGACCACACCACGAACGACCTCATGATGGCGATGCGCGAGGCCCGCGAGCGCGGCGTCGAGGTGCGGGTGCTGCTCGATCACATCTCGTCGATGCGCAACCCCGGAATGCGTCGAACGGCGCGCTTCCTCACCGAGTCGGGCATCCAGTGGCACTACATGCTGCCGGTGAGGCCGTGGCGCGGTCAGTGGCAGCGACCCGATCTGCGCAATCACCGCAAGATTCTCGTCGTCGACGGTCGCGTCGGTTTCATGGGGTCGCAGAACCTCGTCGATGCGAGCTACAACAAGAAGCGCAACCGCCGGCGCGGGCTGCAGTGGAAAGACGTCATGGTGCGCGTGGAGGGGCCCGCCGTGCGCGGTCTCGAAGCGGTGTTCCTCGGCGACTGGTACCTCGAAACAGGCGAGACCGTGGGCGAGCTCGACACGATGCCCTTCGACGGGAACTGGCCGGGCACGCTCGACTGTCAGGTGCTCCCCAGCGGCCCGGGCTTCGCGAGTGAGAACAATCTGCAGGTCTTCGTCTCGCTGTTCTACACGGCGACGAAGCGGATCAGCATCACGAGCCCGTACTTCGTGCCCGACGGCGCGATCATGCACGCCCTTCGCGCCGCGATCGCGCGCGGCGTCGACGTCGAGCTCTTCGTCTCGGAGATCGGCGACCAGCCGCTCGTCTACCACGCCCAGCGCTCGTACTACGAAGAGCTGCTTCGGGCAGGGGTGCGGATCTTCATGTTCCGGCCGCCGTACATCTTGCACTCGAAGCATTTCACCGTCGATGACGAGGTCGCGGTGATCGGGTCGTCGAATATGGATCAGCGATCCTTCAACCTCAATATGGAGGTCTCGATGATCATCTACGGTGCCACGTTCGTGGAGGATCTCGACGAGATCAATGCGTACTACCACTCGAACTCGCGCGAACTCACGATGAGCGAGTGGTCGAAGCAGCCGCTGCGCTCGCAGCTGCTCGACGGTCTCGCCCGCCTCACCTCAGCGCTGCAGTAGGGCTTCCCGTCGCCCAGGCTTTGCGCGGACTCGCGGTTCTTTCGCGAATCGCCCGTGATTCTTTCGCGTTTGTTCGGTGGGTCTTTCGCGATTCTTCCGCGATTCACCCGCATCGGCGAAGTACGTGCGTAGGTAACGTTTTGGAAAATCCTGTGCTTCGTGCAACGATGCATCTACCGTTTCCGACGGAAGGAACGACGCAATGGCGCGTAACGAAGATTCCCAGTCCCCCGCGGCCGCGAAAGCGACCCCCAACGGTGCGGCGAGCACCGAACCGGCGAAGCCTCAGGCGAAGAAACCCGCGACGAAGCGGGCCGCTCGTGGGGCGAAGTCCTCGGTGAAATCGGCTACCACGAAATCGGCGACGAAACCCGCTGCCGCGAAACCCCTTGCATCGAAATCCGAGGCTGCGAAACCGGCTGCCGTGAAGCCGGCGGCGCCCGGGAGTTCGGGAGCGGCCGACGCGGTTTCCGGGGCCGCCGCAGTGATCCCGCCGCCACCAGTGGATTCGGCCATCCCGGTCGTTCCCGCGGCTCCTGCGGTCGCGGCGCCGACCGTTCCCATCCCTGAGACCCCGGCGAAGCGGAAGCCCCCGATGGGGCGTCGGCGCAAGCGCAAGTCGCCGTCGACCGGGCCGATCACCATCGGCCGGAGCGGCTTCACGAAGCTCAAGAACATGTCCGAGATCCGGCACTACCTGCGCACGAGCCCGGCGCCGGTCTTCTTCGTCGGCGCGACGGCGTTCAACCTGCTCGGCCTCGACCGCTGGGTGCGCGGCTTCTCCTACATCGCGTACTACGACAGCTGGGACGGCACGCACCCGCGCGTCTTCACCCCGAGCG
>JBDIAD010000196.1:0-3462 GCA_039812205.1 Leucobacter sp. | reverse complement strand
CGTCAGCGCGGCGGCGAGCCGACGATCGCCCCGCTCACCGCGCTCGCACCGGCATCGGGCTCGGCCGCGCTGCGCGACGCCGCGATGCGGCTCGCTGCCGGCCGCTACGACTGGCTCGCGGTCACCAGCGCGAACGGCGCGGAGGCGATCCTCGCCGTCCTGGGAACGATCGCGGGCACGACCGCCGTCGCCTTTCCCGCGCGCACCCGGGTGGCCGCCGTCGGCCCCGCCACCGCGCGCGTCTTCGAATCGAACGGGGTGCCCGTCGATGCGACGCCGGATCGCCTCTTCTCGGGGCGCGGCCTCGTCGCAGCGCTGCTGCCCCGCCTGCGCCGCCGGGCGCGCGTGCTGCTGCCGATCTCGGAGATCGCCGACACGACCGTCGAGACCGCGCTGCGCGCGGCCGGCCATTCCGTCGATCGCGTCACGGCCTATCTCACGGTGCCCGCCGAGCTCCCCCCGGCGATCGCCGCCGACATCGCCGCGGGATGCATCGACGCGATCCTCGTGATGAGCGGTTCGGCCGCGGCGCAGCTCGCGCGGCAGGCCCCTACGATCTCGCGGCGCACCAGGGTCGCCGCGATCGGCGAACCCGCGGCCCGCTCACTGCGCGCCCGGGGGCTGCGAGCCGACGTCGTCGCCCGGACGCACACCGGAGCCGGCCTGCTCGACGCCCTTGCGCGAACCGCCGCCCCGCACCCCATCCCGCGACCAGAGGAGTCAGAGTGATGTTCCCCGCAATCCGCCCGCGCCGGCTGCGAGCCACGCCGGCCATCCGTCGGCTCACCGCCGAGCACCGTCTGCACCCGGCGGAGCTGATCCTGCCGATGTTCGTCCGGGAAGGCCTGCGCGAGCCGCGCGCGCTGGTGTCGATGCCCGGAGTGATGCAGCACACGATCGACTCCCTCCGCGCAACCGCCGTCGAGGCCGCGACGGCGGGAATCGGCGGGGTGATGCTCTTCGGAGTGCCCGCCGAACGCGATGGATCCGGCAGCGCGGCCGATGACCCGGACGGGATCCTGAACATCGCGACGCGGGCCGTCGCCGCCGAGGCCGGCGACGCGCTCGTGGTGCAGACCGACCTCTGCCTCGACGAGTTCACCGATCACGGGCACTGCGGGGTGCTCACCCCCGATGGCCGCGAGGTCGACAACGACGCCACGCTCGAGCGCTATCGGGCGATGGCCGTCGCGCAGGCCGAGTCCGGCTCCGCGATCCTCGGGCTCTCCGGCATGATGGACGGCCAGGTCTCCGCCGTGCGATCGGCCCTCGACGAAGCGGGCCACCCGGGCACCGCGATCCTCGCCTACTCCGCGAAGTACGCCTCCGCGTTCTACGGCCCCTTCCGCGAGGCGGTCGATTCCCGGTTGACCGGGGATCGACGCGGCTATCAGCAGGATCCGGCGAACCGGCGCGAGGGGCTCCGCGAGGCCGAGATCGATGTCTCCGAGGGCGCCGACATCGTGATGGTGAAACCCGCGATGAGCTACCTCGACGTGCTCTCCGACGTCGCCCGCGTCTCGCCGGTGCCCGTGTGGGCGTACCAGGTCTCGGGCGAGGCCGCGATGATCGAGGCCGCCGCCGCGAACGGCTGGATCGATCGCCGCCGAGCCGTCGAGGAATCGGTGCTCGGCATCAAGCGCGCGGGAGCCGACGCGATCCTGACGTACTTCGCCGTCGAGATCGCGGGGTGGCTGAGATGAGGATCGCGCAGTCCCGGGCCCTCGCCGAACGCGCCGCGCGCGTGATCCCCGGCGGCGTGAACTCCCCCGTCCGCGCGTTCGGGTCGGTCGGGGGCAGCCCGAGATTCCTCGTATCGGGGAGCGGCCCTCGCGTCACGGACGCCGACGGCAACGAGTACGTCGACCTCGTCGCCTCCTGGGGACCGGCCCTGCTCGGGCACGCGCACCCCGCGGTGGTCGACGCGGTGCGATCCGCCGCGGCGCGCGGGCTCGGCTTCGGCGCGACGTGCCCGGAAGAGGTCGAACTCGCCGAGCAGATCATCGCCCGCGTGCCGATCATCGATCGGGTGCGGCTCGTCTCGACCGGCACCGAGGCCACCATGACCGCGATCCGCCTCGCCCGCGGGGCCACGGGCCGACCGCTGATCGTCAAGTTCGCCGGCCATTACCACGGTCACTCGGACGGACTCCTCGCGGCCGCCGGATCGGGCCTCGCGACGCTCGCGCTGCCCGGATCGGCCGGGGTGACGGCGGAGACCGCCGCGCAGACCCTCGTGCTCCCGTACAACGATCTCGCCGCCCTCGAGGCGGCCTTCGCCGCGCACGGAGACCGTGTCGCCGCGATCATCACCGAGGCCGCCGCCGCGAACATGGGCGTGCTGCCGCCCGAGCCGGGGTTCGCGCGGGCGCTGATCGAACTGGCCCACCGGCACGGCGCGCTCGTGATCTTCGACGAGGTGCTGACCGGCTTTCGCGCGGGGCCGGCGGGCTACTGGGGGGTGCTGCGCGATGAACTGCTCGGGGGCGGCGAACCGGCGCAGCCCGATCTCATCGCCTTCGGCAAGGTCATCGGCGGAGGGCTTCCGCTCGCAGCTCTCGGGGGACGCGCCGAGCTGATGGAGCTGCTCGCGCCCCTCGGTCCCGTCTATCAGGCCGGCACCCTCTCGGGCAATCCGCTCGCGGTCGCCGCGGGCCTCACGACGCTGCGCCACGCGGATGCCGGCGCGTACTCCCGACTCGCCGCGGCGTCCGATGAGCTCGCCGCGAGCACGTCCGCCGCGCTCACCGCGGCGGGGGCGCCCCACCGGGTGCAGCGCGCGGGCACGCTCCTCAGCGTGCTCTTCGGCGAGTTCGACGCCCCTCCTCGGCATTACGGGGACATGCAGCGGCAGAATGCGGCGGCCTATCGCGCGTTCTTCCACGCGATGCTCGACCGGGGGATCTCCCTGCCGCCGAGCGCGTTCGAGGCGTGGTTCGTCACCGCGGCGCACGATGACGCGGCCCTCGAACGCATCCGCGCCGCCCTGCCGGCATCGGCGGACGCCGCGGCGCGCGCGCTCCGAGCCGCCGCATCGTCATAGCGAACCGCTATCGGGCACTCGCTAGACTCGTGCCCATGGCCATGGCACGCACCGGCTCGCAGAAAGCGCGAGACACTCTCGCCTTCCTCCGCACGCGCATCACCGCCGGCGAGTGGCAGGTGGGCGAGCTCATCCCGAAAGAGCACGAGCTGATGGAGCTGATCGGCGTCGGCAAGTCGACGGTGCGGGAGGCGGTGCGCTCGCTCGCGACCTTCGGCATGCTCGAGACGGTTCCCGGAGTCGGCACCTATGTGCGGGCGCGCACGCCGGTGAGTTCGATCCTCACCGAGTTCCTGGCGGATCACGACCTCGAAGAGGTGCTGCTCTATCGGCGCTCGCTGGAGATCGAAGCCGCTCAGACGGCGGCGATCCGCCGCACGGACGAGCAGCTGGATGCGCTTCGCGCGAGCTACGAGCGC
>JBDIAD010000195.1:0-3522 GCA_039812205.1 Leucobacter sp. | reverse complement strand
CGCTATCGCCTGCCCTGAAGACACGCCGGTCGCCCTGTTGGAAGACATCGCGCGCGGGCTCAGCGCCGCCTGCCGAACCCTCGCTCCCGGATGCGGGCTCGTCGGCGGTGATCTCGGCCGCGCCCCGGTGCTGACCGCCGCCATCACCGCGCTCGGTGATCTTGCGGGCCGTGCTCCCGTGCTGCGAACCGGGGCTAGGCCCGGCGATACCGTCGCGTACGCGGGGCAGCTCGGGCTCGCGGGGCTCGGTCTGTCGCTGCTCTTCTCCGAGTCGGCGAATGCTGCGGGAGTCGCGCACGCCGACGGCATCGCGGGGATCGATGCGAAGCATCATGCGGCGCTGCGGGCCCAGCTCGCGCCTGTGCCGCCGGTCGCCCTCGGGGCGGTCGCCGCTGATGCGGGGGCGACCTCGATGCTCGATGTCTCGGACGGGCTCGCCATCGATGCCGCCCGTGTCGCCCGGGCCAGCGGTGTCGACTTCGCCCTGTCGAGCGCGCTGCTCGAGCGGCATTTCGGCGAGCAGGAGGGCGAGTCGGTGTCGCTGCCGGCGCTGCTCTACGGAGGGGAGGATCACGGGCTGCTCGCGACATTCGCCTCGAATGCCGCGATTCCTGAGGGGTTCTCGCCGATCGGGACGGTGGTGGAGCACGCGGAGGCGAGCGGGGCGAGCCGGGTGATGCTCGACGGTGAGCGGATGGAGGCCCGCGGATGGGATCCCTTCACCGTTCGACCACCCGGATCGTGAATTCCGGCTAGTTCCCCTGGCCCCTGAACATCGACCGGTGAGCCGGGACTCCCGAATACTGACCCCCGAACACCGACTGGTGAGCTCGGGCCGACGCAACCCGGCGAATACGCCGCCCGGCGACCAGCGCCGGCGGGTTCATCGCGACGCCTGCTGCGCCGTTACGCGCAGCGCGGCCCACACCTCGGCGCGCGCATCGGGGTCGTCCAGATCCAGCTGCAGCAGCGCCGCGGCCGAGTTCACCCGACTGCGCAGCGTATGCCGGTGCACGCCGAGCTCGTCCGCCGCGGGGCTGTACTGCCCGTTATGGCGCAGCCACGTGGCGAGGCTCGCGCCCAGCCGATCGTCGTCGCGCTCGTCGTGCTGCCGCAGGGGTGCCAGCAGCCCCTGCGCTCGCCGCACCGCCTCGGGACTCGCGTGCAGCAGCTGCAGCACCCCGGCGTGCATCGCGGGACGGTATTCGAGCGGCGCCGGGGTCTCGGCCTGCTGCGCGAGCTCGGCGGCTCGGCGGGACTGCTCGATGAGCTCGGCGAGATCGTCGAGGGTGCCGCGCTCCGACACCCCCGCGGCGACGGTGTGGCGCGCGAGGGCGCGCAAGAGCGTCGTCTGCTGCGCCGCCTCGATCACCACGGTGGCGAGCCCGGATTGGGAGGCGCTGAGCACGCCCGCGCGATCCGTGATCAGCGGTACGACCTCGGCGGCCGCGGGTGTGGGGAGCGGATCGGCGAACGTGACGACCACCACGGCCCCGCGCGGCAGCGGCGGCATCGAGGGGCCGGCGACGCGCTCGGCGAGCTCGCGATGCCCCTCGCGCAGCAGTTGCAGCACCGCGAGCCGGATCGCGGCCTCGCCCGCGGCGAGCCGGCGGTGGCGTGTCGCCAGGCTCGAGGGGAGTCGCTGCTCGCGCCGCCAGTCCTCGGCGGCATGCGCCTCGAGCAGGCGCGCGGCCGTGCGCACGACGGCGAGGAACGGAGTGTCGTAGGGGATGCGGATCAACGGGAAGCCGCGTCGATCGCAGGCCTCGATGATCGCCGGGGGGATCCGCTCCCACTGCAGACCGACCCCGATGCCGAGCGCGGTCGTCCCCGCCTCGACGAGGCGTTCGATGTAGGCCTCCGCCTCGGCGGCGCTCGGATGCTCGCCGAGCTGCGCCCCGGTGGTGAGCAGCACGGTGCGCGGTGTGAGGAACGGGGTGGGATCGGCGAGATCGCTCGAGTGCACCCACTGCACCGCGCGGGCTCCCGTGTCAGTGCCGAGCCCCGCGATCACGACCAGGCCGAGGTGGTAGTCGCGCAGCAGCTCGCTCAGTTCGATCGTCGGGATCGGTGCCACTCTGTCGAAAGTTTCGCGCATAACACACCATTATGGCGCTGCGCGAACCGGCCGGGACGACCTATGCTGAATGAACGTCTCTGGTGGGGTCTCGTCGAACCTGCCTTCGGCCTGCGCGACGCCGGTGTCGCGCACGCGACTCAACGCCATTCGATTTCCCATGTCTCATCCCAAGGAGCACCACATGTCCCAGTTCCCAGTCGGCGGACCGTCCCTTCCGCAGGAGCGCAAGCTCGTCACGGCCATCCCCGGCCCGAAGTCGCAGGAGATCATGGCACGCAAGTCGGCGGCGGTCGCTGCCGGTGTCGGCGTCGCACTGCCGGTCGCGGTCGTCGCGGCGGGCGGCGGCGTGCTCGTCGACGCGGACGGCAACTCGCTCATCGACCTCGGCTCCGGCATCGCGGTCACCGGTGTCGGCAACGCCGCGCCGCGCGTCGTCGAGGCCGTGCAGCAGCAGGTCGCGCAGTTCACCCACACCTGCTTCACCATCTCCCCGTACGAGGGCTACATCGCCGTCTCGGAGAAGCTGAACGAGCTCACCCCGGGCGATTTCGAGAAGCGCTCGGCGCTGTTCAACTCGGGTGCCGAGGCGGTCGAGAACGCCGTCAAGATCGCCCGCCACTACACCGGGAAGAATGCCGTGGTGGTCTTCGATCACGCCTACCACGGACGCACGAACCTCACCATGGCGATGACGGCGAAGAACATGCCGTACAAGGACGGTTTCGGCCCCTTCGCGCCCGAGATCTACCGCGTCCCCGGCTCGTACCCCTACCGCGACGGCCTCACGGGCGCCGAGGCGGCCGCGCAGGCGATCTCGCAGGTCGAGAAGCAGGTCGGCGCGAAGAACCTCGCGGCGATCATCATCGAGCCGATCCAGGGCGAGGGCGGCTTCATCGAGCCCGCGCTCGGGTTCCTCCCTGCGATTCAGCAGTGGGCGAACGAGAACGGCGTCGTCTTCATTCTCGATGAGGTGCAGACCGGCTTCGCCCGTACCGGCGACATGTTCGCCGCGGATCATGAGGGCGTCGTTCCCGACCTCGTCACGACGGCGAAGGGCATCGCCGGCGGCCTGCCGCTGTCGGCCGTGACCGGCCGCGCCGAGGTCATGGACTCCGCGCACTCGGGCGGGCTCGGTGGCACCTACACCGGCAATCCCATCGCCTGCGCCGCGGCCCTCGCCACGATCGAGACCTACGAGGCCGAGAATCTGCAGGCCCGCGCCAATGAGCTCGGAGAGGTGATCCGCACTTTCTTCACCGAGCTGCAGGCGAGCGACGACCGCATCGGAGACGTTCGCGGCCGCGGCGCGATGTCGGCGATCGAGCTCGTCGAGCCGGGTTCGAAGGCGCCGAACGCACAGCTCACCTCAGCAATCGCGAAGTACTGTGGGGAGCAGGGCGTGCTCGTGCTCACCTGCGGTACTTACGGCAACGTGATCCGCT
>JBDIAD010000194.1:0-3524 GCA_039812205.1 Leucobacter sp. | reverse complement strand
GCTTCCCGGCTGCCCGAAGAGCGGCTTCGGCATGAAGGTCGCGTGCACGCCCTGACTGATGGCCACCTCTTTCACGACCGTGCGGAAGGTCATGATGTTGTCGGCGGTGGTGAGCGCGTCCGCGTAGCGCAGATCGATCTCGTTCTGGCCGGGGCCCCCCTCATGATGGCTGAACTCGACCGAGATGCCGAGCTCCTCGAGCATGGCGACGCTCTCCCGACGGAAGTCGTGCGCGGTACCGCCGGGCACGTTGTCGAAGTAGCCGGCACGATCGACCGGTTCGGGGCCGCCCTGCTGGTAGTGCTTCGACTTCAGCAGGTAGAACTCGATCTCGGGGTGCGTGTAGAACGTGAAGCCGCGCTCGGCCGCTCGCGCGAGCGAGCGCTTGAGCACATTGCGGGGATCGGCCGCGGCCGGTTCGCCGTTCGGCGTCGCGATGTCGCAGAACATGCGCGCGGTGGGTGCGGCGCTGCTCCGCCACGGCAGCAGCTGGAAGGTCGCGGGGTCGGGGATCGCGAGCAGATCGCTCTCGTATGCGCGGGTCATCCCCTCGATGGCGCTGCCGTCGAATCCGATGCCCTCGCTGAACGCGCCCTCGACCTCGGCGGGCGCGAGCGCGACCGATTTGGGCGTGCCGGCGACGTCCGTGAACCACAGTCGCACGAACCGCACGCCGCGTTCCTCGATGGTCCGCAGCACAAAATCACGTTGCTTGCTCACAATCGCTCCTGTCCTGCTCTCAGCCTAGTCTTCCGCGGCGTCTTCCTCCGCCCATTTCCGCGCCCGTTCGGCGATGATCTCGGGCGCCCGCTCGGCCTCCTCGCGGGTCCGGAACGGGCCGACTCGATCGATGCCGAGCGACTGCGCCCCGACCTCGATCTCGCCGGTGCGCGAGTTGTACCAGAACGACTCCTCGGGGTCGTCGATGCCCCAGTCCTGCTTCGTCATTGCATGCCTCCTGCGTATTCGGGGGTGGATCGCGCCTGCGGCATGGCCCGCACGCGGAATCCTTAGACTTGAGCCTATGCCTGTCGATACGAACGGTCACATGATTCCCGGCACCCTCACACCGATGCGAGCCGTCCCGAGCTCCATCGCGAGACCCCCGTACGTCGGGCTGCAGATGCCGCCCGCGTATACGGGTGACAACACGTACACGGAGGGCGAGATCGACCGCATCCGCGCCGCGGGGAGGATCGCCTCACGCGCCCTCGACGCGCTGGGCGAGGCGATCCGCCCGGGCGTCACCACCGATGAGCTCGACCGCATCGCCCATGAGTTCGTGATCTCCCACGGCGCCTATCCGTCGACGCTCGGATACCGCGGCTACCCGAAGTCCTGCTGCACCTCCGTGAACGAGGTGATCTGCCACGGCATCCCCGACGACACCGTGCTGCGCGAGGGCGACATCGTGAACGTCGACATCACCGCGTATCTCGACGGCTTCCACGGCGATACGAACCGCATGTTCCGGGTGGGCGAGGTCTCCGAGGAGGCGGACCTGCTCATCCGACGCACCGAGGAGGCCATGAATCGCGGGATCAAGGCCGTCGCTCCGGGCCGCGAGGTCAACGTGATCGGCCGTGCCATCGAGAGCTACGCCTCGCGCTTCGGGTACGGATCCGTGCACGATTTCACCGGTCACGGCGTGGGCGCCGCGTTCCACACCGGGCTCATCATCCCGCACTACGACTCGGCGCCGCGCTTCGACACCGTGATCAAGCCCGGCATGGTCTTCACCATCGAGCCGATGCTCACGCTGGGCACCATCGAGTGGGACATGTGGGAGGACGGATGGACGGCCGTGACGCGCGACCGAAGGCTCACGGCCCAGTTCGAGCACACGCTGGTGGTGCGCGAATCCGGGGTCGAGCTGCTCACCCTGTCGGATTGATCCCGCCGCCCGTTCGGGCGCGTAGAATGGTCGTGGAATGGGTCGGCGAGACGATCGCGTCGTATACCGCTCGCGGTATGCGCCGAGGAACGTCCGGGCTGCGCAGAGGAGAACGGTGGGTAACGCCCACCCGGGGCAACCCGCGAGAAAGTGCAACAGAGAGCAGACCGCCGGTGTCGCGAGTCGACTCCGGTAAGGGTGAAAGGGTGGTGTAAGAGACCACCGGCGCCCGTGGCGACACGGGCGGCTAGGTAAACCTCGTTCGCAGCAAGGCCAGACAGCAGGCGATGAAGCTCCTCGCTGAGTCTGCGGGTAGGCCGCTAGAGGGGGTCGGCAATGGCTCCCCGAGAGAGATGATCGTCACTGCGAGAGCAGCACAGAACCCGGCGTATGACCCGGCCCATTCCCCCGCCCGCTCTATCCGGTCATTCGGCGGCCTCGCGCACGAGGATCGCTCCCGTTCCCGGGCAGAAGACGAGCTCGTCGTCGGGACTGTTCTGGATCTCGTGGAGCTCCGCCGGCGTGAGCGCCATGTTGCTCGCCTCCGAGACGTTGCCGCGAAGCCGCGCCGCGCCGATCCCGATCCGCGTGCGAAGCCCCTCGTAGAGCTCGATGAGATCCCGCTGTATCTCGGCGGAGAGCCCCTGGCGCTCGGCCGCCAGCCGCTCGCGCTCCTGCTCGAGCTCGCCGGCGGCGGCCGTCATGCGGCGCTCGGCGTCGCCGCGGCGCTCCTCGATGCGCGCGAGCGCGGTCTCGGCCTCGGCGTAGCGGGACTGCGCGGCCTCGTGCGTCTCCATCAGTTCGAGCTCGCGATCCTCGAGCTCGCCCTGACGGCGCTTCAGCGTGTCCAGCTCGCTCTGCAGCGCCTGCGCCTCCTTCGGCGACGTGCTCACCGCGAGCAGCTCCTCGTCGCGCGCGCGACGCCGCTGCACGGTCTCCGTGTCGCTCTCGAAGCGCGCGATCTCGGCGCCGAGCCCGTCGACTTCGCGCTGCACCGCCATGAACGCGTCTTTCGCCTCGCGATGCTCGCCCTCCATCGAGGCGAGCTCCGCCCGCTCGGGCAGCGCAGCGAGGCGTCGGCGAATCCGGGCGATCGCGGTGTCGATGTCTTGCAGTTCGAGCAGCAGGCGCTGCTGACGTGGGCTCGCCTTCATGCCTGCAAGCCTACGACGAAGCTCCAGGGGTCGGTGCGCAATTCGCTCACGAAGAATTCGACCCCGGGCAGTCGCGCCTCCAGCTGCCGCCTCGCGGTCTGCAGCCACAGCGATTCGGCCGCCCAGTGGGACACGTCGATCAGCGCCGGCCCGCCCCCGACGAGGCTCTGCTCGAGCGATTCCTGAGCCGGATGGTGACGCAGATCACTGGTGATGTATACGTCGGCTCCGCGCACCTCGGGGTGATCCAGCAGGCTGTCGCCCGCGCCGCCGCAGAGAGCGATGCGCCGCACCGGCCGCTCCCCGTCACCCGCGACCCGCACGCCCCCGCTCACCGCCGGCAGCCGTTCGGCGATCAGCTCGGCGAAGGCGCGCAGCGGCATCGCGGCGGCGAGATCCCCCATCCGACCGGTCCCCGACCGCCGATCCGCACCCGGAACGATCGGCACCGCATCGATCACCCCGAGCGCCCGCGC
>JBDIAD010000193.1:0-3536 GCA_039812205.1 Leucobacter sp. | reverse complement strand
CTACGTCGCGGCCGCCAAACGCGCCGTCGCAGGCCTCGTCGGCATCGACAGCGAGGCCGGAACTACGGAGATCCTCGTGCTCGCCGACGACTCCGCGAATCCCGAGTTCGTCGCCGCGGACCTCATCAGCCAGGCCGAGCACGACGAGGCGGCTGCCTCGGTGCTGGTGACCGACTCGGCCGAGTTCGCCGACCTCGTGCAGCAGCGAGTGGCGGATCGCGCCGCGCGCACTCGGCATGCCGCGCGAGTGGACGAGGCGCTGAACGGACCGCAGTCCGCGGTGATCCTCGTCGACACCATGGAGATCGGCGCCGCGGTGAGCAACGCCTACGGCCCGGAGCACCTCGAGATCCAGACCCGGGACCCGCACGGGGTGCTCGCGCTCATCGACGACGCGGGAGCGATCTTCCTGGGCAGCCACACTCCGGTGAGCGTGGGGGACTACCTCGCCGGTTCGAACCACGTGCTTCCCACCGGGGGGACGGCCCGCTTCTCCGCTGGCCTCGGAGCCCACACCTTCCTGCGCCCCCAGCAGATCGTCCACTACACCGAGCAGGCGCTCGCGCCGCTGGAGGCGCCGCTTCTCGCGCTCCCCGATGCGGAGGGACTCCCGGCCCACGGGGAGGCCGTGAGCGCGCGCTTCAGCACGAGCGGTTCGGAGGGATAATCCAGATGCACTGCCCATTCTGCCGCCACTCGGACAGCCGGGTGATCGACTCCCGAACGAGCGACGACGGCCTGTCGATCCGCAGACGCCGGCAGTGCCCGGAGTGCGGGCGTCGCTTCTCGACGACCGAGACCGCCAGCCTCACCGTGATCAAGCGCTCGGGAGTCGTGGAGCCGTTCAGTCGCGAGAAGGTGGTGAGCGGTGTGCGCAAGGCCTGCCAGGGCAGGCCCGTGACCGAGAGCGATCTCGCCCTGCTCGCCCAGCGGGTCGAGGATTCCGTGCGCGCCACCGGGCAGGCGCAGCTCGAGGCGGGCGAGATCGGGCTCGCCGTGCTACCGCATCTGCGAAAGCTCGACGAGATCGCGTTCCTCCGGTTCGCGAGCGTGTACCAGGCCTTCGAGACCCTCGACGATTTCGATGCGGCCATCGCCGAACTGCGAGCTCACCCGCGCACGGACGACGATACCGACGCGTCCGAAGACGAATTCCAGAAGGGCGCAGACGCACGATGACGGCCTACTCGCTGCTGTTCAACGCATTCCTCCGTCGGCTCGATCCCGAGTCCGCTCACCATCTCGCGATGATCGCGATCAAGGCGGCGCCGCTCGGCGGCGCCGCGATCCGCAACATCTGCGCCCCCGCCCCGGCCCTTCGCGTGCGAGCCCTCGGTCTGGACTTTCCCAGCCCCTTCGGCGTAGCCGCCGGCTTCGACAAGAACGCGGAGGCGATTCTCGGGCTCGGGCAGCTGGGATTCGGTCATGTCGAGATCGGGACCGTCACCCGTCACGCGCAGCCGGGAAACCCGAAGCCGCGCAGTTTTCGCCTGATCGAGGATCGTGCGCTCATCAACCGGATGGGCTTCAACAATCAGGGCTCGGCGGCGGCGGTCCCGAGAGTCGAACGCGCCAGGCTCGCGAAGCATCGGCCGATCATCGGCGCGAATATCGGCAAGAGCCGTATCACGGAGGTGGCCGACGCCACCGGAGACTACGTCTGGAGCGCTCAGCGCCTCGCGCCCATCGCGGATTACCTCGCCGTGAACGTCAGCTCGCCGAACACCCCGGGCCTGCGCGGCCTGCAGGAGCTCGATGCGCTGCGTCCACTGCTGCGCGAGGTGCAGCAGGCCGCGGGCGAGACGCCGCTGCTCGTGAAGATCGCCCCCGATATGGACGACGCCCAGCTCGACGGCATCGTGGAGCTCGCGCTCGAACTCGGGCTTCAGGGCATCATCGCGACCAATACGACGATCGCGCGCGAGGGTCTTCGCACCGCCGAGCAGCGCATCCGCGAGATCGGCGCCGGCGGGTTGAGCGGTGCACCGCTGCGCGAGCGCTCCTTCGAGGTGCTGCAGCGCATTCGCGCGACCGCCCCGCAGAAGGAGTTCTGCGTCATCTCGGTCGGGGGAGTGCGCACCAGCGATGACGTGCTGCGGCGCCTCGAGGCCGGCGCGACCCTGGTGCAGGGATTCACGGCGTTCATCTACGACGGTCCGTTCTGGGCCCGCAGCATCAACCGCGGGCTCGCCGCGAGCGGATACCGGGGGAGCGGCGCGCGCTAGTTCGGGTACTGCATCCGCTTCACCTGAGGCTTCGGCACGCGCATCATGCGGAACTGGAATGCACGCATCGCGGCGTACCAGCGGAAGCCCTTCTGCACGTGCTCGGCGCCGAACTTCTTCGCGAGCTTGCGCTTCAGGATCATGCCCAGGAACACGGCGTCGACGATCGCGAACGCGAGGAAGCCCCAGACGATGAAGATGCCGTACACCTGGGCGGGGCCGGGCACGAACATCAGGATCAGCAGGATCACCATCAGCGGGATGAGGAACTCGCCCACGCTGATCCTGGCGTCCACGTAATCCCGCACCCAGCGGCGCTGCGACCCGCGGTCGCGGCTGCCCAGATAGCGCTCCTCGCCGGCCATCATGCCGACGCGAGCGCGTTCGCGCGCCTCGTTCATCTTCAGGCGCTGCGCCTTGCGAACGGCTTTGTCGCGACTGCCGACGAGCGGCTGCGCCTTGAGCGCCTGCGCCTCCTTGCGGCTCGGCGTGGGACGTCCCTTCCCGACGACGACCTCCTCCGTCTGATCGGCGCTCTGCTCAGCCTCGCTGGACTTCTTTGCCACGTGATCCTCCCGGCGCGCACCCCGGCGGCGCGCCCCAAATATCTGCATGATCCATATGCGTGATCCGCACGCGGAATGACACCGCTCTCCTATAAGCGTACCGCCCCGCGGGAACACCGCGTTGAGCGTACACTGAAAGGGACGCAACACTCAGCAGATTGGAGTCGTGATGACCAGCACCGCTACCGAGGCCCCCACGCACAACGTCCAGCTTTCGGACACCGCCCGCGACAAGGTCCGCAGTCTGCTCGACCAGGAGGGTCGTGACGATCTTCGCCTGCGCATCGCGGTGCAGCCCGGCGGCTGCTCGGGGCTGATCTACCAGCTCTACTTCGACGAGCGCTCGCTCGACGGCGATGCGGTCGCGGATTTCGACGGCGTGCAGGTTGTCGTGGATCAGATGAGCGTGCCCTATCTCGACGGCGCGAAGATCGACTTCGAGGACACGATCCAGAAGCAGGGTTTCACCATCGACAACCCGAATGCACAGGGCAGCTGCGCCTGCGGCGACAGCTTCGCATAAGCCGGGAGAGGTGTTTTCCGACATGCGTGGCTCGCATGTTCAGCGAGCCCTCAGGTTCGCGCTAAGCTAACTAAGAGGTCTGTGACCTTGCCCAAGGAATTGGGCCGAATGACAACGTTTCGAAAGGTGAGCGGTGCGTTTCAAGCGTCGAACAAAGTGGCTCGCGGTTCCCGCGGTTGCGGGGTTGGGCCTCTTTCTTGCCGGGTGCACGGCAGAGCAGGA
>JBDIAD010000192.1:0-3540 GCA_039812205.1 Leucobacter sp. | reverse complement strand
GAGGCGCGTAGACTCGCTGCGTCACCCGCCACCGAAATCGAAGCGCGAAGGAGAATCAGTGAGCCGAGAGCACCAGCGACCCGTGCTGCAACCCAGCTCGCAGTTCGACTGGATCATCGGCTCGGACGAACCCGGTGCCGAGCACCGCATCGCGCAGGAGACCTCGTGGGCGCTGCTGAACCGCGTGCGCGAGGTCGCGGACGCAGAGGTGGTGGATCGGGTCGTCACCCTTGCCTCGGGCGAGGGCATCGACGACATCGCCGAACTGTGGTCGCGCTCCGGCGCGCATTCGCTCGCCGGGCAGCTCTGGCGCATCTACCTGCTGCATCGGGTGGCCGACGGCGACCCGGACGGATCTGCCGAGCTGTTCAGGCGAGGCTACGCGGAGGCCGTGACGATCGACCCGATCGTGGTGGGGGCGCCCGATCCTGTGACGCCCGAGGCGATCAGCGCCCTGTGCGCCACGATTCTGCGCGGCGTCTTCACCGGGGATCTCGCGATCGCGCTCGAGCGCGCGGCGAGCTACTCGCGCATCATGTGCCTGGGCGCCGCGGTGCTCGCCGACGAGCGCGAACCGTTCGACCCCGAGCACGCGAGCGAGCTCACCGCCCGCGCGCTGCGCTACTCGAGCTTCGCGAACGAACTGCACGCCGGCGCTCGCCGCTGGCGCGACGGAACGCTCGACTGAGCCGGGCCGCGGCGCTGTTCGAACTGTCGCGCTTCCCGAGTCTCACCATCGCCGAGCTGAGAACCCGCGCAGAATTCGGGAATGCCCGAGCATCGCGCCGCGTTAGACTGACTTCGCCGGGCCGCAGTAACCCCGGGCTCCAATTTTTGCCGCTTCGAGCGGCCTTTCGCCGAGAGGCGTTCTGCGGCTCGGTCCACCTGGTAGGTTACGAGCAGGAATCCACCAGGAGTGCGCATGACCTTCAACGACAACGCCCGTATCGATACCAGCCGTGTGCAGCGTCGTCGCGGGGGCAAGACCGCCGCGATCGGGGGCGGTGGGGCGATCCTCGTCATCGCGGTCGCGCTCATCTCCCAGATGTTCGGAGTCGACCTCGGCCCCATCACCCAGATGATGGGGGGTGGATCGGGCGGCAGCACGAGCAATGAGCAGACCGTGCCGCTCGAGAACTGCGAGACCGGAGCCGACGCGAACGCGAACGACGAGTGCCGCATGGTGGGTGCCGCGAACTCGCTGGACTCCTTCTGGGAGTCGCGCTTCGGGGGCGGCTACACGCAGCCGGGCGTGATCTTGTATTCGGGATACACCGAGTCGGCATGCGGCGCGGCGTCGGCGTCGGTCGGCCCGTTCTACTGCCCGCGCGACGAGTCGATCTATCTCGACACCGCGTTCTTCTCCACGCTGCGCAGCCAGTTCGGCGCCAGCGCCGGCCCGCTCGCCCAGATGTACGTGCTCGCGCACGAGTGGGGGCATCATGTGTCGAATCTCACCGGCGACATGGCGAAGGCGGGCGGTGGCAGCGGCGCCGACTCGGGTTCGGTGCGCCTGGAGCTCCAGGCCGACTGCTATGCGGGTGCGTGGGTGAATGCCGCCTCGCGGGCGACCGACAGCCAGGGCGTGCCGTTCCTCAAGCCGGTCACGAAGCAGGAGATGAGCGATGCGCTGAACGCGGCCGCCTCCATCGGCGATGACGCGATCCAGAAAGGGTCGCGCGGCTCGGTGAATCCCGATGCCTTCACGCACGGCACCTCGGAGCAGCGGCAGCGCTGGTTCCAGACCGGGTACGATCAGGGCCCGAACGCCTGCGATACCTTCAGCGTGCGCGGCTCGGATCTGTAGCTGGGCGCGCGTCGCGGCCGTTACAGCAGCAGATAGATCGCGCCGGCGATCGTCGCGATGATCACGGCCCAGTCGAAGATCGATTGGCGGATCCGGTTCGCGATCCACCATCCGAGGAGGGCGCCGAACACCACCGCGGGCGCCAGCACGAGATCGAGTACGAACGTCTCGGGGGTCAAGATGCCCAGTCCGATCGAGACGGGGAGCTTGGCGACGTTCATCATTGCGAAGAGCCACGCGACGGTGCCGAGGAACGCGTTCACGTTGAAGCGCGCGGCGATGAAGTACATCGACAGCGGCCCGCTCCCCGCGTTGGCGACCATCGTGGTGAAGCCGCCGAGGGAGCCGTAGCCGAGCTGCGCGAGGCGCTGCCCTTTGGGGCCGCTGGCGGTCTTCGACGCCCGGTACCGCTGCCATAGCGTGAAGGCCATGAGCACGAGCAGGATGATGCCGATGCTCGTGCGCACGCCGGAATCGTCTGCGAAGGCGAGGAAGACCGCGCCTGCGGCCATGCCGATGACGATCGCCGGCGCGAGCCTGATGAGCGTGCCCCAGTCGGCATGCCTGCGGTAGATCGCGAGGGCGAACACGTCGCCGAGCAGCAGCAGGATCAGCAGGGCGCCCGTGGATGCGCGCGCGGGCAGCAGCGCCGCGAACATCGCCACCGCGAGCGTGTTCACGCCGGGGATCGCGGTCTTCGAGAGCCCGACGAAGATCGCGCCGAGCACGAGTATCGCCCAGACCCAGGGCGCGAGGTCGGGAAGGAGGTCGAGCATGATCAGCGCTTCCCTCGTGATCCGCGGCCTCGACCTCGCCCGTTGGTTCCGCGACCGGTCGCACGGGGCTTCGCCTGCGCGGATTTCGCGCGCACCGGCTTTGCGCGAGAAGGTTTCGCGGGGGCCGGCTTCGCTCGCGCGGGGGCGTCGCCGCCTGCGCGCTCGGCGGGTGCCGCCGCGTTCCGCGAGCTGCGCGCGGTGCGGCCGCGCATGATGCCGATGAGCTGCTGCACGTCGTCGCCGTCGAGGCTTGCCGGCCAGCTCGCCCAGATCTGGGTGCCAGCGAGCTCCGCGCGCTCGGCGACGGGCAGTACGGCGTGCTCGCGGCCCCGTGCGACCTGGCGGGCGAGCGGGAGCGGCATGAGCGCGGCTCCCGTGCCCGTGGCGACCAGCTGCGCGGCCGCCGCCGCGTGCGGGGGCATCCAGCTCGCCTCCGCCCACGGCTCGGGCGCCGGCCACTGCGGCGCGTGGTCGGGGTGGTCGAGCAGTTGCAGCAGGTGAATCGTGTCGAGATCCACCCCCGAAGACTCTCTGGAATTCGCGGTGGCGAGCTCGTGCTCGGCCGCCACCACGAGCGCGACCGACTCGGCGTAGAGGCGCACCGCGAGGCGCGAGCCGTCGGCGGTGCCGTGCGGGCGGGCCCCGGGCATCGTGCGCTCGAGCCGCACATCGGGCGGGTCGGGGATCCCGCCCTCGGTGCGGCGCGCGGGCAGGCCGTCGAAGCCGAGCGGCACGAGTTCGAGGGGGCGATCGGGCCTGGCCTCGGCCCAGCGCCTCGCCCATTTCGCGGGGGAGGTGCCGCGCACGAAGCCGAGGCGCAGCGGCGTCGCGCTCACGGGGCGATCTCTTCCCCGAGATAGATCTCGTGATCGTAGCCGAGTCGCGCCACGCGCAGCGCGATGCGGTATTCGCCGGGCACGGGCCTGCCTCGCAATGGGGTTCCTTCTTCGAGATAGA
>JBDIAD010000191.1:0-3544 GCA_039812205.1 Leucobacter sp. | reverse complement strand
CTTTCCGGGCACGCCGCCGTGCGCATCGTGACCGAGCGCAGCCGGCTCGCGATGCCCGAGGTGCGCATCGGTATCACTCCCGACGTCGGCGGCCACCATCTGCTCGCGCGTGCGCCGCACCGGCTCGGCGAGCTCCTCGCGATCACCGCGGGGACGATGGGACCGGGGGATGCGATCGCGCTCGGGTTCGCCGACCATTTCGTACCGTCGTCGCGGATCGCGGCGCTCGTCGAACTGCTGATCTCGGGGGTGGATCACGCGGAGGCGCTCGGCGTCGTCTCCGAGCCGGCGCCTGCTGCCCCGCTGCTCGCCGCCGCAGACTGGTTCGAAGCGGTCGCACGGGAGGTGCTCGCCGATGAGGCGGCGGTATTCGCCGACCCGGTGACGGCGACCGCCGAGCTGCTGTTCGCGCTCGAGGGGGCGGATCGCGCCGAGGCGCGGGAGGCCGCCGCCGCCGCGAGGGCGATGAATCCGGCCTCGGTCGTGGTGACGCTCGCGCAACTGGCGCGCACGCGCGGAGAGCGGCTGAGCCTCGAAGCGGTGCTGCGCGACGACCTGCGCATTCTCGGGCGCACCTTCGGTCTGCCGAACTTCGCCGAGGGCGTGCGGGCGCAGATGATCGACAAGGACGGCGCCCCGCGCTGGGCTCCCGAGCGGGTCGAGGAGCTCGATCGCGCGGCGATCGCGGCGATCCTGGATCCGGAGTTCCTACCGGGCGAGGTGCCGCTGCGGGTCGCGTCGCCCGATCGAGGCTAGTGCCCGCCCGCGATGCAGAACTCGTTGCCGTCGGGATCGGCGAAGGTGTCCCAGTGGAAGGCGTCATCGCCGCGCTGACCGAGATGCGTCGCCCCGGCGGACACCCACTCGGCGACGAGCGCCTCGCGATCGGTGCCGGCATCGCGCTCGATGTCGAAGTGCAGGCGATTCTTGCCCGGGGTCGGATCGTCGATCTTCTGGAAGCCGAGCACGACACCGGTATCGGGTGCCGTGACCATGCAGAACCAGCCGTCGTGCTGATCCATGACGGAACCGCCCAGACGCTCTGCCCACCAGCCCGCGAGCGCTCGAGCGTCGGTCGTGTCGACGGTGACCATTCCGATTTTGACCATGAGGAAATCCTTTCCGTGGATCCATGATTCACGCTGTGGTGGACACACTACAACCGGCCTCCGACATTGCCAACGGAATGCTGTCCGAGGCTGCTCGGGGACGGACGCTCCGATCGGACGTCGGCTTTCCGGCAGCCGCCCTTCCGGGCGCCCATTTTCCGGCCGATGCTGAGCACGAGGCCGCTCGATCCCGGCGCTTCAGTTCGCTCCTGGCGCTTCAGGCGGAGAATCGCCGCTCAGTCGGATGTTTTCGCGGAGATCATCCGATCGAAGGCGATTGTCCCGACCGGGCGTCCCGATTATGGAGCGTCCCGAGCATGGAGCGGGTCGGGGTACGAGCTATGCCGCGGTCGCGAAGGTCAGCAGCGCCCGGTGCAGCGCAGGGTCCCTCGAAAGCTCGGGGTGGAACGAGATCCCCGTGATCCGGCCCAGCGGCGCATTCGACGCGCCATCCGCATCGTCGACCGCTCCGTCGACCGAGGTCGCCCCGAGCACGCGTCCATCGGAACTCACGATGGATCGCGCCCGCTCGCCGATCTCGACGATCTGGGGCGCGCGGATCAGCGCACCGCGGACGCGGCCCTCGCCGCCGAGCCCGGTGATCGGCATTCCGGCGGCATCGACCGCCTCGATCTCGAACTCCGCCTCGCGGGAGGCGAGCTGCGGACCGAGCGCATTGCGCCGCACCGTGACGTCGAGCATCCCGAGCGAGCGCTGACCCGGCGCCGGGTCGAGCACTTCGCGCGACAGCAGGATCAGGCCGGCACAGGTGCCGAGCGTCGGCACGCCGGCCCGGAGCACCGACAGCAGGGCCTCGCGCAGGTCGAGCACCCGAAGCAGCCGGTCGTGCGTGCTCGACTCGCCGCCGGGGAGCACGAGCGCGTCGAGTCGGGGCCCATCGGGGCCGATGAGATCGCCCTCTCGCTTCACGAGCACGACCTCGGCCCCGAGCTGCTCGAGCACCGAGGCGTGCTCGCGCACGCCTCCCTGCAGGGCGAGCACGCCCACCGTGGAGCGAGATCCGCCGGTCGTGGTCACCATCCCCGTTCTGCGAGTCGGTGCGGGGCGGCGAGATCGGCCACATTGATGCCGACCATGGCCTCGCCGAGGCCGCGAGACGCGTCGGCGATCGCCTTCGGGTCGTCGAAGCGGGCGGTCGCCTTCACGATCGCGGCCGCGCGGGCGGCGGGGTTGCCCGATTTGAAGATGCCCGAGCCGACGAACACGCCATCGGCGCCGAGCTGCATCATCATGGCCGCATCGGCCGGCGTCGCGATGCCTCCCGCGGTGAAGAGCACGACCGGCAGCGATCCGGTGCGCGCGACCTCGCGAACGAGATCGTAGGAGGCCTGCAGCTCCTTGGCGGCGACGTAGAGCTCGTCGTCGGTGAGGGAGCCCAGACGCGCGATCTCGCCCCTGATGGTGCGGATGTGCTTCGTCGCCTCGGACACGTCGCCCGTGCCCGCCTCGCCCTTCGAGCGGATCATCGCGGCGCCCTCGGTGATGCGGCGCAGCGCCTCGCCGAGATTCGTCGCGCCGCACACGAACGGCACGGTGAAGCCCTGCTTGTCGATGTGGTTCACGTAGTCGGCTGGGGAGAGCACCTCGCTCTCGTCGATGTAGTCGACCTCGAGCGCCTCGAGCACCTGCGCCTCGACGAAGTGGCCGATGCGTGCCTTCGCCATCACGGGAATCGATACGGCCGCCTTGATGCCGTCGATGAGGTCGGGATCGCTCATGCGGGCGACTCCGCCCTGAGCGCGGATGTCTGCCGGCACGCGCTCGAGCGCCATCACGGCGACTGCGCCGGCATCCTCGGCGATGCGCGCCTGCTCGGGCGTGACGACGTCCATGATGACGCCGCCCTTCAACATGTCGGCGAGGCCGCGCTTGACGAGGGGTGAACCGGTGAATTCAGGAGTTTCAGAAGCCATACCTCAAGAGTGGATCTCGTATTGGTCTACTGCAAGATCCAAAACAATGAAGTTTGTGTAGACCAATTCGGGAAATATGCGACGATTGAGGCATGGGATCGACGAGCGGAGCAGACGCCCCGGGCGGTGCTGTTCCGGTGTCGCTCCCGATCGGGCTGCGGCGCGGCACCGAGGTCTCGCTTCCGGTGCAGATCGCGACGGCGATTCGCGAGGCGATCGATCGCGGGGCGCTGCAGCCGCTCGACGCGGTGCAGCCCACGCGGGAGCTGGCGCGGCAGCTCGGAGTCTCGCGCGGAGTCGTCGTCGCCGCGTACGAGCAGCTGATCGCCGAGGGGTATCTCGAGGCGCGTCAGGGCGGCCGCACCGTGGTGCACGGCGATCTTCCGGAGGGGGCGGATCGCGCGTCCGCGACACGGGACGACCCCCGTGCGCGGCCGTCGCGGGCGAGCGACGCCGCGGGCGCCGCAGGCGCGGGGAGCGCGTCCGCAGGCCCGCTCGCGC
>JBDIAD010000190.1:0-3544 GCA_039812205.1 Leucobacter sp. | reverse complement strand
CGAGAATGGTGGGGTGGATCCCAACAAGCTCAACCATGAGGCGACCCCTGTTCAGGGCAGGCTCATCCGCACCAGGCCGCGCGGAAGCGTCGCCTCCGGTGGTTCGCAGGCCGGCGCGCCAGGCGCGCAGCGGGCGTCGGCCGAGGGCCGCGCGCAGACGCGACCGCGCGCCGAGGGCTGGACGCAGCTCACCGGGCCGGACGGTCGTCCGACGCTGCAGTTCGCCTCGCCGCGCGTGAAGCAGCCGCCGGTGCACCTGGCCGATCTCACGCTCGCCGAGCGGCAGGAGAAGATCGCAGCCCTGGGGCTCCCGAAGTTCCGCGCGACGCAGCTGTCCACGCATTACTTCCAGCACTACACCAGCGATCCGGCGCGCATGACTGACCTCCCGTCGGCCGGCCGCGAGGAGCTCGTGGCGGAGCTCGTGCCGCCGCTGCTCACCGAGGTGAAGCGGCTCACGACCGACGACGGCGCCACCATCAAGTTCCTGTGGCGCCTCTTCGACGGGGCGCTCGTGGAGTCGGTGCTCATGCGGTATCCCGGGCGGATCACGCTGTGCGTGTCGAGCCAGTGCGGTTGCGGCATGAACTGCCCCTTCTGCGCGACCGGGCAGGCCGGGCTCACGCGCAACATGTCGACCGCCGAGATTCTCGACCAGATCGTGCAGGCGAATCGCGTGATCGCCGAGGGCGGCCTCGGAATCGGCCGTCAGGCAGGCCACGGCGCCGAGCCTGAGCGCGTCACGAACATCGTGTTCATGGGCATGGGGGAGCCGCTCGCGAACTACAAGCGCGTGATGAACGCGGTGCGGCGCATGGTGGCGCCGCAGCCCGAGGGCCTCGGTATGAGCGCGCGCGGGATCACGGTGTCGACCGTCGGGCTCGCGCCCGCGATCCGCAAACTCGCCGATGAAGACATCCCCGTCACCTTCGCGCTGTCGCTGCACGCCCCCGATGACGAGCTGCGCGACGAGCTCATCCCGGTGAACAGCCGGTGGAAGGTCGACGAGGTGCTCGACGCGGCGCGCGGCTACTTCGAGCGCACCGGTCGGCGCGTCTCCATCGAGTACGCGCTGATCAAAGACATGAACGATCACGGATGGCGTGCCGATCTGCTCGCGCAGAAGCTCAACGCGCGCGGTCGCGGGTGGGTGCACGTGAACCCGATCCCGCTGAACCCGACGCCGGGCTCGGTGTGGACGAGCAGCGATCGATCGGTGACGAGGGAGTTCGTGGATCGGCTGAACGCCGCCGGCATCCCGACGACGCTGCGCGATACGCGCGGCAAGGAGATCGACGGCGCCTGCGGGCAGCTCGTCGCGACGGAGCAGGACCGCAAGGACGCCGAACTCGCGGCCGCCGGGATGTGAGATATAAGTTTCGCGAATACGTATCGCAGATGCTCGTGAAACCGCTTATACTCACTGCATGACCAGCACGCGCGAGCCCGATCAGCTCGGCTCCATCGACTCGACGGAGCTGCGCATCCTCTCGGTGCTGGCGGCGACGGGATCGCTCACCGCGGCGGCGAGCACGCTGGGGCTCAGCCAGCCGGCCGTGAGCCAGCGCATCAAACGCGTCGAGACCCGTCTCGCTGTTCCGCTCATCGAGCGGCAGGGGCGCGGCGTGCGACTCACGACTGCGGGGCGCATCCTCGCCGAGCACGGGCGCACGGTATCGGCCGAGATCGACGCCGCGCTCGCCGCGATCGACGATCTGCGGGGAGAGCGCGCCGGGACGCTGCGACTGGTCGGGTTCCCCTCGGCGTCCGCGACGATCGTGCCGGCGATGATGCGCAGGCTCGCGATCGAGGCTCCCGAGGTGACGCTGCAGTACCGCGAGGCGGAGCCGCCGGCGGCGGTCGCCCTGCTGCGCGACGGCGAGGTCGATTGCGCGCTCGTCTTCGATTACGCCGGTGCCGCGGAGCGCCCGGCGGGAAGCGTCTTCACCCCGCTCTGGCGCGAGGAGGTGAGCGTCGTCGTCCCCGAGCCCCGAGCGGCGCAGCACACCCAGGCGAGACTCGTCGAGTTCGCGGGGGATCACTGGATCGCGGGCTGCGAGAAGTGCCGCGGGCATCTGCTCGCGGCCGCGGGCGAAAGCGGGTTCCAACCCGAGATCGTGCAGGAGACCGACAACATCCCCGCGGTGCTCGCGATGGTCGCGGCCGGCGGGGCCGTCGCGCTCGTGCCCGGCATCGCGCTCGCCGCGGCGCGTTCGCTTCCCGAGGGAGTCGCGGCGCTGCCGCTCGATCCGCCCCGCTACCGAACCATCGGCCTCGTCTCGATGGCCACCGTGAACGAGAGCCCGCAGGTGCGACTGTGCAAGCGCCTGCTGTCGCACGTCGACGGCTCGACCTGGAAATTGGAGCCCGCTGCATGAGCATTCAGACGACCGATCGATCGCCTGACCACGAGGACATCCACGACGAGTTCAGCCCCGAGCGCGTCGCATCGCTGCAGCGCCGCACGCTGTGGGTGCTGTCGGTCGCCACGATTCTGGGCGGCCTCGGTGTGGGCGCATCGCTTTCGGTGGGCGCGCTCCTCATCGCGGAGGTGAGCGGGAACGACGCGATCTCGGGCCTGGCCTCATCGGTCTTCAACGGCGGCGCTGCGCTCGCGGGCATTCCGCTCGCCCGGCTGGCGATGAAGCGCGGGCGTCGCACGGCGCTGGTCACCGGCAGCGCGATCGCCATGTTCGGCGCGATCGTCGCGGTCTTCTCGACCGTCGTCGGGCAGTGGTGGCTCCTCGCGATCGGTCTCGGACTCATCGGAGTCGCGAGCGCAGTGCAGCTGCTCTCCCGCTTCACGGCGACGGACCTGGCGCTGCCCCACAAGCGGGCCCGAGACCTCTCGCTGGTCGTCTGGGCCATCACCGTCGGCGCGGTCATCGGCCCGAATCTCATCGGACCGGGCGAGGTCATCGGCAATTTCATCGGCGTGACACCGCTTGCCGGGGCGTTCGCGTTCGTGTTCTTCGCGCAGCTCGTGGCGGCGATGGTGAACTTCTTCGGCCTGCGCCCCGATCCGCTCCTCACCGCGCAGCATCTCACCCGGCGCGACGCCGCGAAGAATCCGAACGCGCCCGGCGAGGGATCCGTCACCGGGGACCGCCGCTCGCGGGTGCTCGTGATCTTCGTCATCGCGATGGCGCAGGCGATGATGGTCGGGCTCATGGCGATGACGCCGTTGCACCTCATGCATCACGAGGGAACCGCCGAGATCGTGGGCCTCACGCTCAGCCTGCACATCGCGGGCATGTACGCTCTCTCTCCGCTGTGGGGCATTCTCGCGAGTCGCTTCGGGCGCATCCCGGTGATCACCCTGGGGTGGGTGATCTTCCTGGTCGCGGTCGTCTTCGCCTACGGCGCGGGCCCCTCGCATCTGCTGCTGCAGGTCGCCATGACGCTGGTGGGCCTCGGCTGGGGTGCCGTGACGGTCGCCGGCGCGGCGCTGCTCACCGAGATCACCCCGGCGCACGATCGCCCGAAGTGGCAGGGGCGCGCCGATACCACCATGAGCGCATCGGGCGCCATTGCAGGCGCGCTG
>JBDIAD010000189.1:0-3553 GCA_039812205.1 Leucobacter sp. | reverse complement strand
GACGATGATGTCCACCTTCGAGAAGGCGGCGTCGAAGTCGCGCTGGATGAGCGTGCGCACCTTCTGCGCGCTGCCGTAGTAGGCGTCGTAGTAGCCGGCCGACAGCGCGTACGTGCCGAGGATGATGCGACGCTTCACCTCGGGCCCGAATCCGACCTCTCGAGTCGCGCTCATCACGCTCTCCACCGTGCCGCCGCCGTCCGGGACGACGCGCATGCCGAAGCGTACGGAGTCGAACTTCGCGAGATTGCTCGAGGCCTCTGCTGGGAGGATCAGGTAGTAGGCCGCGACCGCGTATTCGAAGTGCGGGGCGTCGATCTCCACGATCTCCGCTCCCTGCGCGGCGAGCAGCTCGAGCGCGGCCTCGAACTGGGCCTTCACGCCGGGCTGCACGCCGTCGAGCATGAGCTGCCTGACCACGCCGACCCGGAGCCCGCGGAGCGTGCTCGCATCGCCGCCCGCCCGCGCGGCGGCCGCCATCGACGGCCACTCGTGGCGCAGCGAGGTCGAGTCGTGCGGATCGTGCCCGGCGATGACGTCGTGCAGCAGCGCGGTGTCGAGCACCGTGCGAGCGCACGGCCCGATCTGGTCGAGCGAGGAGGCGAGGGCGATCGCGCCGTAGCGGCTGACTCCCCCGTATGTCGGCTTCGCGCCGACGGTTCCGGTGAGCGCGGCGGGCTGGCGGATCGATCCGCCCGTATCGCTGCCGAGCGCCAGCGGCGCCTCGAAACCGGCGACGGCCGTCGCCGATCCGCCGCCCGAGCCGCCGGGCACCCGATCGAGGGCCCACGGATTGCGGGTCGACCCGTACGCGGAATGCTCCGTCGAGGAGCCCATCGCGAACTCGTCCATATTGGTCTTGCCCAGATTGACGAGGCCTGCCGCGCGGGCCTTCGCGACCGCGGTGGCGTCGAACGGCGAACGATAGCCCTCGAGAATGCGCGAACCGGAGGTGGTCGGCATGTCAGTGGTGACGAGCACGTCCTTGAACGCGACGGGCACGCCCGCGAGCTCGCCAAGCTCCTCGCCGGCCGCCCGGCGCTCGTCGATCGCGCGAGCCGCGGCGAGAGAGGCCTCGGCGTCGACCGCGAGGAAGGCGTGCAACCGCTCGTCGACGGCCGCGATGCGGTCGAGGTGGGCCTGCGTCGCCTCGACGGACGATACGTTCCCGGCGGAAAGCTCTGCCGCGAGCTCCGCCGCGGTCAATCGGATCACTGAATCGACTCCTGGGTTCATCATGCCGCCCTACTGCTCTTCACCGAGGATCGAGGACACCCGGAACATGCCGTCGGCGGTCTCGGGCGCGTTCTGCAGCGCCTGCTCGAGCGTGAGCACGTCGGAGATCTCGTCCGGCCGCGTCACATTGCTCAGCGGGATGGGATGGCTCGTCGCGGGCACGTCGTCGCTCACCACTTCGCCCACCTTGGCGACGTTCTGCAGAATCGAGTCGAGGTCGCTCGTGAACGCCACGAGCTCCGCTTCGGTCAGGGCGATTCGGGCAAGCCCCGCGAGATGACGCACGGTGTCGACCGTGATCTCGCCGGACGCAGAGTTTTCAGGCATGCTGCTCCATCTGGAGGATCGGGTTCGCTGAACCCCACCATCCTACCGAAGACACCGCCGTCACTCGCCTGCGGCGAGGGCGGACGGCCCCTCGGTGACCAGGATCGCGAACTGCGCCGCATCGAGCACCGGGATGCCCAGCTCCTCGGCCTTGGCCAGCTTCGATCCGGCACCCGGGCCCGCGGCTACGTAGTCGGTCTTCTTCGACACGCTCGATGCGGCCTTCCCACCGGCGGCGATGATCGCCTCCTTGGCCCCGTCGCGCGTGAAGCCCTCCAGCGTTCCGGTGGCCACGACGGTGAGACCCGACAGCACGCCCCCGCCCTCGGTCGCCGCACCCGGGCCTGGGTGCCCCGGAGTCGCCCACTGCACACCGGCGGCCGCCCAGCGGTCCACGATCTCGCGATGCCAATCGACCTCGAACCATTCGAGCAGCGACTGCGCGATGATCTCCCCGACGCCGTCGACCTCTGCCAGCTGCTCGGCAGTCGCCGAACGGATCGCGTCGAGCGATCCGAACCAGTCGGCGAGGGCGCGGGCGGCGACGGGGCCGACATGGCGGATGTTGAGCGCCACGAGCAGTCGCCACAGCGGCTTCGTCTTCGCCTTCTCCAGCTCCGCCAGGAAGGTCTCGGCATCCTTCGAGGGGTGGAGCTCTCGGTGGTTCTTGCGGATGCCCGCCGCTCGGCGCTCGGCGGGGGTCTTCCCCTCCCAGCCGGGCGGGTAGGTGATCACCACGCGCTGGAACGGTGCACGACGAACCGCCTCGCCGGTCTCGGGATCCGTCTTGTTCTCCCCGGTCTCGGCATCGCGGACGATCACCTCGATGGGCACCAGCTCGTCCAGGGTCAACTCGAACAGACCCGCCTCGGTCTCGAGCGGGGCCGCCGCGGGGAACTCCGGACTCGTGAGCGCCGACGCGGTGATCTCGCCCAGCACGTCGATGTCGAGCGCACCGCGCGATCCGATGTGCTCGACGCGGCCGCGCACCTGGGCCGGGCACGCTCGCGCGTTCGGGCAGCGCAGATCGATGTCGCCCGCCTTCATCGGCCGCAGCTCGGTACCGCATTCCGGGCAGTCGCGCGGCATGCTCCACTCCCGCTCGGTGCCGTCGCGACGCTCCATGACGGCGCCGAGGATCTCGGGGATGACGTCCCCCGCCTTGCGGAGCACCACGGTGTCGCCGATCAGGACGCCCTTCGCCTTCACGACCTCCTGGTTGTGCAGCGTCGCCTGGCTCACGGTCGACCCCGCGACGCGCACCGGCGCCATCACGGCGTACGGGGTGGCGCGCCCGGTGCGCCCGATGCCCAGGCGGATGTCGAGGAGCTTCGTGTGCACCTCTTCGGGCGGATACTTGTAGGCGATCGCCCAGCGCGGGGCCCGGCTCGTCTCGCCCAGCTCGGAGTGCAGTGCCAGTTCATCGACCTTGACGACGATGCCGTCGATCTCGTGTTCGACGTCGTGCCGATGCTCGCCGTGGTACTCGATGTACTCCGCCACCTCGTCGACGCTCCCGAACACCCGGGAATGCGGGGAGACGGGCAACCCCCAGCTTCCGAGAAGGTCGTAGGCGTCGCTCTGGTTCTCGAAATCGGGGTGCGCCCACGCGCCGATGCCGTGCACGTACAGCGAGAGCCGGCCCAGGCGCTCCTTCATGAGCGCGAGATCGTGGGCGCTCTTCTTCTCGGCGCGCTGCCGGAGGCTTCCCGCGGCCGTGTTCCGCGCATTGGCGAACTCGGGATAGCGGACGGGAATGCGCTCCTCGGGGACTCCCTTCGCGCGCTGCTCGGCGGCGAAGCCGTCCTGCAGCTCGTGCTGGCGTCGATTGAGCTCGAGGAAGTCTTCGGTCGTGAGGAACACCTCGCCCCGCGCCTCGAAGAACTCGGGGATGCCCTCCCCCTCGAGCAGTGTCGGAATCGCCGGGATGTATGCAATGTTCTCGGTGATGTTCTCGCCGATGCGGCCGTCGCCCCGAGTCGCCGCGGTC
>JBDIAD010000188.1:0-3554 GCA_039812205.1 Leucobacter sp. | reverse complement strand
GTGCTGCCCCCTCACCCTGCGGAATCCCCCTCTCGGCCCGCGGGGCCCCATGCGTGGTTCTGCCGGAGTTCCGGGATTTTGCCGGAATAAATCCCCAGAAAACTCCGGCAAAACCTGGTTTTTCCGGCAGAAACCCTGAGGGTAGCGATGGCGGAAGCGGTGGTGATGATGGCGGCAGCGATGGTGGCCGCGGTGCCGGCTGCTGACCATCGGCCGCCGAGGCGCATGTCGGCACAAAACGAAAGAACCCGGCCGGGGCCGGGTTCTTGTCCGTGCGCGATACTGGGATCGAACCAGTGACCTCTTCCGTGTCAGGGAAGCGCGCTACCGCTGCGCCAATCGCGCCTATTCAGGCTGTTCAATTTTCAATCAAGGCGAGGTGGCGACGGGATTCGAACCCGTGTATACGGCTTTGCAGGCCGCTGCCTCGCCTCTCGGCCACGCCACCGGAGTGGTTGACACCACAAGCGATCCGTTGCCGAACCACCGGAGCGGATGACGAGACTCGAACTCGCGACCCTCACCTTGGCAAGGTGATGCGCTACCAACTGCGCTACATCCGCGCACACGTTTCCGCGTACCTGAATGACTATAGGGGAGGATTATTGCGCCCCGCAAATCCACGGGCCCCGTCGTCGGGAATTCACGGTTTTCATCACGTCCGCGCAACGGTTTCGGCCCGGCCCGCGCGCCCTCGGGGATACATCAGCGAGGTGTACCCGATACTTGGTGCATGGCAAAAGGGGCCCGGAAGGTCATCGGTCGCATCATCGCGACCATCGTGATCCTGGGACTTTTCACAGCCGGTGTGCTCGCCTACCTGAACCGGCAGGAGATCTCCGACTTCTTCGCGGCGCAGCGCTTCGACCCGAGCCCCGAGATCACCGAGCTGACTGAGAATATGCATCTCACGAGCGCGGGTGAGCGCATCTTCTTCGCATCCTCGCCGACACTCGATGCGAGCCAGAACTTCAACACGCAGTGCGCCGAGGTCGAGCACGGAGACGACAGCAACGTGCTGGGCTGCTTCACGAACGGGCTGATCCACCTCTTCAAGGTGACCGACCCGAGACTGAACGGCATCGTCGAGGTGACGGCCACGCACGAGCTCATGCACGCGGTGTACTCGCGGATCAGCACCGATGCGCGCGCCAGCCTGTCGCAGAAGCTCCGCGCCGCCTACGCGGAGCTGATCAAGACGAACCCGGACCTCGAGACTCGGATGTCGGTCTACAGCGATCTCTCGGACCAGGGCTTCGCCAATGAGCTGCATTCGATTCTCGCGACCGAGGTGCGCGATCTTCCCGACTGGCTCGAAGAGCACTACGCCACCTGGATCGCCGACCGCTCCGCGGTGGTCGATCAGTTCGACGCGTATCGTGGCGTGTTCTCGCAGATCCAATCCCGCGTGAACGAGCTGCGCTCCTCGCTGGAGGCGCTGCGAGACGATATCGAGCGACGCAGCAAGGAGTACGACGCCGCGGTAGAGGCCTTCAACGCCGATGTCGCCGAGTTCAACCGGCGCAACGCGAACTACGAGTTCTCCGATGATCCGGCCCAATTCGAGCGTCTCCGCGACGGCCTGCAGGCCCGCAGCGCGGCGCTGCAGGGCGACCTGATCGATCTGCAGACGGATATCGCGCGGCACGAGGCCATGCGGCTCGAACTCGAGGAACTCGGGGCGACGAGCGCCGAGCTGAACGAGCGGCTCGACAGTCAGCTCGCCCCGGCTCCGACGAGCTGACCTCCGAGGGGCGGATCGGGCCCGGCCGGCAGCGAACCGAGCCGCCGATGACGCGTGTCACGAGGCGTCCCGAATCCGTGTATCATCGTTGAGGTTGGCATCGCGCATGCGGGATGCCCCGGGCGATTGGCGCAGTTGGTAGCGCGCTTCCTTCACACGGAAGAGGTCATCAGTTCGAGTCTGGTATCGCCCACTCCCAGTGACGAAGAGACGGAAGTCGAGTATGACGTCTGAGCCGCGGAGCCTCTCCATCGCCGCGCTCGTCGCGTCTCTCGCGGCGTTCGCCGTTGCGTGGTTCCCCTACGCCGCGATCCCGCTCGGGGGCGCGGCGGTGGTGCTCGGAGGCGTCGCGATCGCGAAACGTCACCGCAAGGACATCGCGGTCATCGGCATCTTGCTCGGCATCTCGGCGATCACGACCGCGCTCGTCATCGCGATCGCGCTCGCGATTCCGCCGGCGCAGAGTTAGCCGTCGGCGCCCGCGCGCTGCTGCAGCGAGATGGCGCGCAGGTGGTCGGGGCGAGGCGCCACGACATGATCCGCGTAATCGGTGTGCTTCATGAGCCACTTCTTGACGTACGGGCAGACTGGAACGATTCTGCGATCCGACGCGATCAGGTCGTCGACGACGAACTGCACCAGTTGCGAGGCGAGCCCGAGACCGCCGTACTCCTCCGAGATTCCTGTGTGGAACAGTACGCGCTCGATGACGCCGTCGACCTCGACATCCACGTACGATTCCTCGCCGACCTCGGCCTCGGGCGCCTCGGCGTCTCGCATGAGATAGCGATGCTCATTCGGCAGTTCCATCACGGTAAAGCGATCGTCGGACACTCGGGCCTCCTCGGTTCGGTTCCTTCAATCTGAGCACAGTGCGGCCTCCGCGCGCATTCAGGTAATCTCGATTTCATGCGTGCAGTCGTCTATGACCGATTCACAGAGAACTTCGACGACCTCGAGGTGCGCGAGGTTCCCGACCCGAAGGTGCAGCCGGCCTCGGTGCTCATCGAGGTGCGGGCCGCGGGTGTGAATCCTGTGGACTGGAAGCTCATGGCGGGCATGCTCGACGCCATCATCCCGACGTGCTTCCCAGTGATTCCCGGGTGGGACGTCGCCGGGGTCGTGGTCGCGGTCGGCGCCGACACGCCCGAGTTCCAGGTCGGCGACGAGGTGTTCGCCTATGCGCGCACGGATGTGCTGGGGGGAGGCACCTTCGCCGAGCTCGTGGACGTTCCGGTGCGCGCGGTGGCGCACAAGCCCGCGGAACTCTCATGGGAGGCCGCCGGCGCGCTGCCCCTGGCGGGCGGAACAGCGCTTCGGGCGCTCGACGCGCTCGGCGACATCCGAGGCAAGACCGTGCTGATGTACGGCGGCACCGGCGGCGTCGGCGGGCTCGCGGTGCAGATCGGGCGGGCCGCGGGCGCTCGAGTCATCGCGACGGCCTCCGAGACGAATCACGAGTATCTGCGGAGCCTCGGGATCGAGCCCGTCGCCTACGGCGAGGGGCTCGCGGAACGCGTGCTCGAGATCGCCGGGGGAGAGATCGACGCGGTCGCGGACTTCGTCGGCGGCCAGCTCGAGACCACGCTGCGGGTGCTGCGAGACGGCGGGCCGCACGTCTCGATTGCGGATCGCGCCGTCCTGGATCACGGCGGACGGAGCGTGTGGGTGCGCCCGAAGGGCTCCGAGACCGCGCGACTGGGCGCGCTGGCCGCGGCAGGTGAGCTGCGCGTCGACATCGCGGGAAGCTACGGCCTCGAGCAGGTCGCGGACGCCTTCCGCGCGAGTGCGACCCGCCATACCCGCGGCA
>JBDIAD010000187.1:0-3578 GCA_039812205.1 Leucobacter sp. | reverse complement strand
GGGCGCACGAGCGGCGGAAGCTCAGCGAGCCGTCCTGATCCCACTTGATGCGGTGCAGGGCATCGAGCACGCGGTCGGTCGGGTACATCTGCACGTCGAAGTCCTCCCAGTGGGCAGGTTCGCCGCTCTCGGGATCGTATCGACGGATCAGGAAGGTCACGTTGAACGGAGTGAGCCCGGCTTCCTCCGCGGGGCTCATCGCGGTGGCATTCATCTCGCTCATGCCTAGTACTTCCTCTCCAGCGGCGGGTAGCGCAACTCGCCCTGCTCGTTCTTCGTCATCACGACCGGCTTCCAGTCGAGACGGATGTGATCCTCGGGGTCGGCGGAGTGGGGATCGCCCGTGAGATACGCCATGGTGTGCTTCATGTAGTTCTCGTCGTCGCGGTTCGGGAAGTCGTCGCGCATGTGACCGCCGCGGCTCTCCTTGCGATTGCGGGCGGTGTACACGAGCACCTCGGCGAGATCGAGCAGGAATCCGAGCTCGATGCCCTCCAGCAGGTCGAGGTTGAAGCGATGACCGCGATCCTGCACGCCGATGTTCTTGTAGCGCTGGCGCAGATCGTGGATCACGCCGAGCACCTCGGTGAGGGACTCTTCGGTGCGGAACACCTGCGCACCGCGATCCATGGCCTCCTGCAGCTCCTTGCGGATCGTGCCGACGCGCTCGGTGCCGGTGCTCGTGCGCAGGCTCTCGACGAGCTCCCGCACCTCCTTCGCGGGATCCTCGGGGAGCGGCACGAAATCGGCGGTCTTCGCGTAGGCCGCGGCGTTGTTGCCGGCGCGCTTGCCGAAGACGTTGATGTCGAGCAGCGAGTTCGTGCCGAGGCGGTTCGCGCCGTGCACGGAGACGCAGGCGCACTCGCCCGCGGCGTAGAGACCCGGGACGACGGTCGTGTTGTCGCTCAGCACCTCGGCGTCATTGTTCGTCGGGATGCCGCCCATCGCGTAGTGCGCCGTCGGGAACACCGGAACGGGCTCGGTCACCGGGTCGACACCGAGGTAGGTGCGCGCGAACTCGGTGATGTCGGGCAGCTTCGTCTCGAGCACCTCGGCGCCCAGGTGGGTGCAGTCGAGGTAGACGTAATCCTTGTGCGGGCCGGCGCCGCGACCGTCGAGCACCTCCTGCACCATCGAGCGCGCCACGATGTCGCGCGGCGCGAGGTCTTTAATGGTCGGAGCGTAGCGCTCCATGAAGCGCTCACCGCTCGCGTTGCGCAGGATCGCGCCTTCGCCGCGGGCTCCCTCCGTGAGGAGGATGCCGAGCCCCGCGAGGCCCGTCGGGTGGAACTGGTAGAACTCCATGTCCTCGAGCGGCAGACCCTTGCGCCAGATGATGCCGACGCCGTCGCCGGTGAGCGTGTGCGCGTTCGAGGTGGTCTTGAAGATCTTGCCGAAGCCGCCGGTGGCGAACACGATCGACTTGCCCTGGAAGACGTGGATCTCACCGGTCGCGAGATCGTATGCGACGACGCCGGAGGGGCGGCGATCGGCGCCCTCGCCCGTCATCACCAGATCGAGCGCGTAGAACTCGTTGTAGAAGTTCACCCCGAGCTTCACGCAGTTCTGGTACAGCGTCTGCAGGATCATGTGGCCCGTGCGGTCGGCCGCGTAGCAGGAGCGGCGAACCGCGGCCTTGCCGTGATCGCGCGTGTGACCGCCGAAGCGGCGCTGGTCGATCTTGCCCTCGGGCGTGCGGTTGAACGGCAGGCCCATGTTTTCGAGGTCGATGACCGCGTCGATCGCCTCGCGCGCGAGGATCTCCGCGGCGTCCTGATCGACCAGGTAGTCGCCGCCCTTGACGGTGTCGAAGGTGTGCCACTCCCAGTTGTCTTCCTCGACGTTGGCGAGGGCCGCCGCCATGCCGCCCTGCGCCGCACCCGTGTGCGAACGGGTAGGGTACAGCTTGGTGATCACCGCGGTCTTCGCCTGCGGCGCCGACTCGATGGCCGCGCGCATGCCCGCGCCACCTGCGCCGACGATCACGACATCGAATTGGTGGTATGTGATGCCGTCCTTGACGGTCACTTCCTCGCCCTCGTGGGTGTTCGTGGTCACGTGATTCCTATCTTCGAAAACTCTGTACTTGCGCTGCGACGGATCTCGGGCTCAGGCCGGGCAGAAGCTCGCGAGCAGTGCGGGATCGGCGCCGGCCGGGCACGGATCGAAGGTGAAGATCACCAGCGTGCCGAGCAGGATGAGCAGTGCGGCCGCGAGGAAGAGCGCCACCTTCAGGGCCTTCGCGATGCCGGCGCGCGACACGTAGTCGTTCACGACGGTGCGCATGCCGTTCGCGCCGTGGATCAGCGCGAGCCACAGCAGCAGCACGTCCCAGACCTGCCAGAAGGGGCTCGAGAGCTTGCCGCCGACGAAGCTGAAGTCGATCGCGTGCACGCCGTCGCCGACCATCAGGTTCGAGAAGAGGTGGCCGAAGATGAGCACCACGAGCAGCACGCCCGAGACGCGCATGTAGATCCAGCCCCACTTCTCCCAGTTGGTGCGCTTCTTCGCGGGGGTCATCGAGCGGGGGGTTTCGATTGTCATAGCCATGGTCGTTGCTCCCTACGCCTCAGTGACCGAACACGTTCATCAGGTGGCGCGGCGTGAACGCCAGCATCACGACGACCCAGAGCACGATGACCGTCCAGAACATCGCGCGCTGGTACTTGGTGCCCTTGCTCCAGTAGTCGACGAGGATGATGCGCAGGCCGTTGAAGGCGTGGAACGCGATCGCGCCGACCAGCGCGACCTCGCCGAGCCCCATGATCGGGGTCTTGTAGGTGCCGATCACCGCATCGTAGGCCTCGGGGCTCACGCGGATGAGCGCGGTGTCGAGCACGTGGACCAGCAGGAAGAAGAAGATTGCGATGCCCGTGATGCGATGAAGCACCCACGACCACATTCCCTCGTTGCCGCGGTACAGGGTTCCGCCGGGGCGGACCTTCCGTGCGGCCGCAGGCACAGCTTCTGCGGTTTGGGGTGACACGAGCATCCTCCTTGAGTCGGGTTGCACCAGGCGTTCCCGGGTTTCAGTTCTGGCATCTCGGCAGGCACAGTTCACTGAAAGCCCGCTGGGATCACACTTCGATCCATTATGGCACCATTTCGTTCCGCCCCTCGCGCGCGACCGCTCCCGGTCCCACGTGTACCGCGCGGGTAGGCTGGTGCCCATGACCGATACGTCGCCACTCGATCGTTTCACCTGCGTGATCCCGGCCGGCGGCGTCGGCTCGAGGCTCTGGCCGCTCTCGCGCGCGAACGCGCCGAAGTTCCTCCTCGATCTCACGGGCAGCGGCGACTCGCTGCTGCGGGCCACCTGGAACCGCCTCGCCCCCATCGCTCCGCCCGAGCGCATCATGGTGGTGACCGGCAACGCGCACCGCGATTCCGTGGCGGAGCAGCTCCCCGATCTCACCCCCGAGAACCTGGTCACCGAGAGTCAACCGAAGGATTCCTCGGCCGCGATCGGCCTGGCCGCCGCGATCCTCGAGCTGCGCGATCCCGATGCGATCCTGGGCTCGTTCGCGGCCGATCACGTGATCCGGGGCAGCGTGCTATTCCAGCGCGCGGTGCGCACC
>JBDIAD010000186.1:0-3593 GCA_039812205.1 Leucobacter sp. | reverse complement strand
GACCCGGTCCCGAATCGGCTCCAGACCCTCGCCGACGAGCTCCTCGTTCGCATACGGACCGTAGATCTCGGCCGTATCGAAGAAGGTGACGCCGGCGTCGAGGGCCGAGCGCAGCACGGCGATCATCTCATTCCGATCGCCGGGATTCGGTCCGTAGCTCTGGGACATGCCCATCGCGCCGAGCCCGATCGCCGAGACTTCCAGTCCCTGTCCGAGCATTCTGGTCTGCATGCGTGCTGCTCCTCGATCGATGAGTGATGGAACGCGGCGAGGCCGCCCTCTGCGCAGTCTCGCACGTTCGGGAGCATCGCGCACCCCCTCATGGCGTCCGTCGAGACGACCCGGAGCGCTCGAACGACGACGAGTTCTCCCAGTTATCGGAATGAGTGGCGCGGCTAGGCTGATCCCACATCGAACGGACTGCGGTTCGCGCCGATGAATCCCGAAGCCGTTCTCGACCTGGAGGTGCGTCGTGTTGCCGACAGCTGGGGGAGTGCGCTCGGACGCGAAACCGGGATGGTCTTCGCGGATCCATCCTCCGGGAGCGCGTGCTCGATGAGTGCGGGGATCAGCCGGGGGAGAGCCCTCGTCGTAGCGGTCATCGCCGCCGCGCTCGGCGGGGTGTCGTTCGCCGTGGGCGTCGGCAGCGCGCTGGGGCAGCGCGCGGAGCGGAGCATCCTCGATGCGGCGGAGTTCACCGCGGATCCGCCGGCGCCGCTCGGGCTCGTGAGCGTGTGGACGGTCGGCGGCTCGATCATCGTGCTGATGCTGCTCGCCTGGGCGCTGCACGGCTTCGGCCGCGGGCTGTGGTTCGCGGTCTTCGCCTCGGCCGCGATCGTCGTGTCGCAGCTGCTGAAGCAGCGCGTGCTCACGCGACCGGAGCTCTTCGACTTCGATGCGCCGAACACGTTTCCCAGCGGGCATATGACGGTGTTCACGGTGCTCGCCGGCGGGCTCGTCTGGGCATGCACGCCGCGCTGGCGCGGGATCGTCGGGATTCTCGCGGGAGCGCTGATGGCCGTCGTCTCGTGGCAGCTGCTCGCATTCGGCTGGCACCGACCGAGCGATATCGTCGGCGCACTGTCGCTCGGAGTGCTCGCGCTGGCTCTCGCGGCCGTGCTGCGCCTGCCCGAGGGCGACCGAGCCGCGCGACCGCAGTCCGCTGCGACGGCGACGCTGAACGCGATCATCGGTCCGATCATCACGCTGACGGGCGTCGCGCTCGTTCTCGGCGCTGTGATCGTCTCGCTCTGGGCCGCGTCCTCACGGAGCGATGAGCAGCTGCTCTTCGCGGGTCAGGTCGGGCTCGTCGGCGCGAGTGCGTTGACGGCTCGGACGTTCATGGCTCTTGCGCGGTAGTCCGATCCGGCTAGTCGATCCGGCTAGTCGCGGTTTGAGCAAGTGTCGATAATCTATATTATGTCAGATTAAGTGGATCGCGAACGCTCCTCCGCGTCGTGAACCCGTCGTCACCGGGTGTCGTCGCCGGATTGGGTGCTGCCGTCAGTCTGCGGCGACCGCAGTGCTGGCCGACGCCCAGCTGTCGAGCTTGCGCGCGGCCGCCCCCGAGTCGATCGTGCGCGCCGCGAGGTCGAACTTCTCCCCAAGACGTTCGAGGATGGGACGATCCATGCTCTCCGGATTCGTATACAATTCATAGGAAACGATCCCCGCCGCCGCGTTGAGCAGCACGATGTCCCTGACGGGGCCCTGCTCCCCCGCGAATACGCGGCGGACGATCGCGGCATTCTCGTCGGGCGTGCCGCCGAGAAGGTCTCGCAGCTCGGCGCGCGGAATCCCGAGATCACGAGGATCGAGATCGTGCTCCGTCAGCATGCCCCGACTGACCTCCCAGATGTGCGAGTGCCCCGTGGTGGTGAGCTCGTCGAGACCGTCGTCGCCGCGGAAGACGAGCGCCGTCGCGCCCCGGAACCTGAAGAGATCGGCGTAGAGCGGTGCGAGGGCGAGATCGGCCACGCCCGCAGCGGTCGCCTCCGGGCGCGCCGGATTGCACAGCGGACCGAGATAGTTGAAGACCGTCTGCACGCCGAGATCGGCGCGCACCTGAGCGACGTGGCGGAATCCCGGCAGGAACCGTGCGGCGTGCACGAAGGCGATGCCGGTCTCCTCGAAGACCCGCCGGAGCTGATCCGCCTCCAGGGCGAAATTGATGCCGAGCGCGCTCAGGACGTCGGACGAACCCGACTTGCTGCTGGAGGCCTTGTTCCCGTGCTTCACGACCGGGATGCCGGCCGCCGCGGAGATGATCGAGGCCATCGTCGAGATGTTGACCGTGCCGACCCGGTCTCCCCCGGTGCCGACGATGTCGAGCGAGACCGCGGGCAGCGGCACGGCGACCGCCTCTGCGAGAATCGCGTCGCGGAATCCGACGATTTCGTCGACCGAGACGCCCTTCGCCTGCAAGGCGATGAGGAATGCGCCGATCTGAGCCTCGCTCGCGGCGCCGGTCATGAACGCCGACATGGCCCAATCGGCTTGGGAGACGCTGAGATCCTCTCCGCGAAGCAGGGTATCGAGAAGTATGGGCCAGGTCCGCTCGTCGATCACTCCCCTAGTCTACCGGGGTCCCGTCGAGGGGTCATTCGAGCCCCCGGAAACCGATATGGTTGAGCATGGAGTGCGGAACTTTCGGCGCGCCGAGGCTCGGTGAAATACTCACACTGAACTTTCAGCCATAATGGAGAGGTGACTACGACCACCATGAATACGACGTCAGCCGTGCCGACGGTGAAGCGGCCGAATATCGTCGCTGTCGGCACGATTGTTTGGCTGGGTAGCGAAGTGATGTTCTTCGCTGGCCTGTTCGCGATCTATTTCACGCTGCGCGCGATGAATCCCGAGCTCTGGGCCGAGCAGACCTCGAAGCACAACTTCACGTTCGCCCTGGTGAACACGATCATTCTGGTGATCTCGTCGTTCTCCTGCCAGGCGGGCGTGTTCGCCGCGGAGCGCATGCAGCCCCGGGCCACCGGGGCGAGCCCCGCGAAGTGGGGCACCGTCGAATGGTTCTACCTCACCTTCGCGCTCGGCGCGATCTTCGTGTCGGGCCAGGTCTGGGAGTACGCGACGTTTGTCTCCGAGGGCATCACCTTCGGAGGCGATCCGTACGGGTCGGCGTTCTACTTCACGACGGGCTTCCACGGCATCCACGTGACGCTCGGCCTCCTCGCCTTCCTCCTCGTCATCGGCCGCATTTACGCCGTGCGCAACTTCACGCACAAGGAGGAGACCACCGCCATCGTCGTGTCGTACTACTGGCACTTCGTCGACGTGGTGTGGATCGGCCTCTTCCTCGTCATCTACGTTCTCAAGTAAGCACCCGGGTCAGGAGTACTGAGCACCATGGCTCTCGCCAAAAACACTGCCGCGAAGAGTGGCCGCCGCCACCCGCTCGCCACTGCAGCACTTATCGCCGTCGGATTGCTGGTGACCGGCGCCGCGTATGTCGGGTTCACCCAGACGTCAGCCACGGCTGAGGACGACTGGAACTCCTACGTCCAGACCAAGGAGGCGAGCGTCGCCGGGGAGAAGCTGTTCGCGGCGAACTGCGCGACCTGCCATGGGATGAACGC
>JBDIAD010000185.1:0-3605 GCA_039812205.1 Leucobacter sp. | reverse complement strand
ATCGGCAGCGCCGCAGCCGACCAGCGTCTCATGCTCGATACGCTCGGCTACCCCTCGGTCGACGCCCTCATCGATGCGGCGGTCCCCGCGACGATCCGCAGCGCGGGCGAGCTGAATCTACCCGAAGCGCTCACCGAAGAAGCGTCGCTCGCGCAGCTGCGCGAGCTCGCGTCGAAGAACACCGTGATGACGCAGCTCATCGGCCAGGGCTTCTCCGACACTCACACGCCGCCCGTGATCCGCCGCAACCTGCTCGAGAGCCCCGCCTGGTACACCGCCTACACGCCGTACCAGCCCGAGATCTCGCAGGGGCGTCTCGAGGCGCTGCTGAACTTCCAGACGATGGTGGCCGACCTCACCGGGCTGCCGATCGCGAACGCGTCGATGCTCGACGAGAGCTCCTCGGCCGCGGAGGCCGTGCTGCTCATGCGCCGCGCCAACAAGAAGGCGGGCGCGAACGCGAAGACGGTGCTCGACGCGAACATCTTCCCGCAGACGATCGCGGTGGTGCTCGGCCGGGCCGAGGCGCTGGGCTTCGAGGTCGAGGTCGCCGATCTGTCTCAGGGGCTGCCCGAAGGCGAGATCTCGGGCATCGTGCTGCAGCAGCCGGGCGATGACGGCTCGGTGGTGGATCACTCCGCGGTGATCGCCGCCGCGAAGGAGCGCGGCGCGCTCGTCACCGTGATCGCGGATATCCTCTCGCTCACGCTGATCGTGCCGCCGGGCGAGCAGGGCGCCGATGTCGCCGTCGGCAACACGCAGCGCTTCGGGGTGCCGCTCTTCTTCGGCGGCCCGCATGCGGCCTACTTCGCGGTGCGCGCCGGACTCGAACGCTCGATGCCGGGCCGCCTCGTCGGCGTCTCGAAGGACCAGGAGGGGCGCCCGGCGTACCGCCTCGCGCTGCAGACCCGTGAGCAGCACATCCGCCGCGAGAAGGCGACGAGCAACATCTGCACCGCGCAGGCGCTGCTGGCGATCACGGCGTCGATGTACGCCGTGTACCACGGCCCCGAGGGGCTGCGCGCGATCGCCGAGCGCACCCATGCGCACGCGCAGGACTTCGCCGCCGCGCTCGCCGCCGGCGGTGCCGACGTCGTCGCCTCGCAGTTCTTCGACACCGTGCGCGTGCGGGTGCCGGGGCGTGCCGACGAGGTCATGACCGCCGCCGCGGCCGCGGGCATCAACCTGCGCCGCGTCGACGCCGATACGGTGAGCGCATCGTTCGACGAGACGACGACGCCCGAGATCGTCGTCGCGGCGGCCGCGGCGTTCGGGGTGAGCGTCGATCCGTCGTCCCGCGGGGTCGCAAGGGCCGAGGCCGGATACGCGTTCGACGCGGGCCTCGTGCGCGAGAGCGAGTACCTCGCGCATCCGATCTTCAACACCGTGCGCTCCGAGACGCAGATGATGCGCTACCTGCGCCGCCTCGCCGACCGCGATCTCGCGCTCGACCGCACCATGATCCCGCTCGGCTCCTGCACGATGAAGCTCAACTCGGCGGCCGAGATGGAGAGCATCTCCTGGCCCGAGTTCGCGGGGATCCACCCCTACGCCCCCGAGGACCAGACGGTCGGATGGCGCGAGCTGATCCACCGCCTCGAGAGCTGGCTCGTCGAGATCACGGGCTATGCGGGCATCTCGCTGCAGCCCAATGCCGGTTCGCAGGGCGAGTACGCCGGGCTGCACGCCATCCGCGAGTACCACCTCGCGAACGGCGACCCGGAGCGCGACATCTGCCTCATCCCCGCCTCGGCGCACGGCACGAACGCGGCCTCCGCGGTGCTCGCGGGCATGCGCGTGATCGTCGTCGCCAACACCGAGACCGGCGCGATCGACATGGCCGACCTCGATGCGAAGATCGAGAAGAACGCCGCGAACATCGCCGCGATCATGATCACCTACCCCTCGACCTACGGAGTGTACGACGCCGATGTGCGCGAGGTGTGCGACCGGGTGCACGCCGCGGGCGGGCAGGTCTACATCGACGGCGCGAACATGAACGCGCTCGTGGGCCTCGCGAAGCCGGGCGAATTCGGCGGCGACGTCTCGCACCTGAACCTGCACAAGACCTTCGCGATTCCGCACGGCGGCGGCGGGCCGGGCGTCGGCCCCGTCGCGGTGGCGGAGCATCTGCTGCCGTATCTGCCGGGAGACCCCATCGCGGCCGAGGGATCGGCGGGGGCCGCTGCCGAACGCACCGGCGTGCCGGTCGTCGCCACGCTCTTCGGCTCGGCCGGGGTGCTGCCGATCTCGTACTCGTACATCGCGATGATGGGCGCCGACGGGCTCCGTCGTGCGACCGGCGCCGCGCTGCTGCACGCGAACTACATCGCCCGCCGGCTGGAGGGCTCCTTCCCGGTGCTCTTCACGGGAGAGCACGGCCTCGTCGCTCACGAGTGCATCCTCGACCTGCGCGAGCTCACCGCGGCCTCCGGCGTCACCGCCGAAGACGTGGCAAAGCGCCTCATCGACTTCGGCTTCCACGCGCCGACGCTCGCGTTCCCCGTGCCGGGCACGCTCATGGTCGAGCCGACCGAGAGCGAGGATCTGGCCGAGATCGAGCGCTTCATCGAGGCGATGGCGACCATTCGCGCCGAGATCGACGAGGTCATCGCCGGCGCCCACCCGCTCGAGCAGTCGCCGCTGCGGAATGCGCCGCACCCCGCGGCCGTCGTGGCGAGCGATTCGTGGGATCGCCCCTACACCCGCGAACAGGGCGCGTTCCCCGTCGCGGCGCTGCGCGAGGACAAGTACTTCCCGCCGGTGTCGCGCATCGACGGCGCGTACGGCGATCGCAATCTGATCTGCTCCTGCCCGCCTCCCGAGGCCTTCGACGAAGGGGAATCCAATGACTGAGCCGCAGCGCACCGCCCTCTACGACCAGCACGCCGCCCTCGGCGCCGTGTTCACCGACTTCGGCGGCTGGGACATGCCGCTGCGCTACGGCAGCGAGCTCGCCGAGCACCGCGCCGTGCGCGAGGCGGCGGGGCTCTTCGATCTCTCGCATATGGGGGAGATCTGGGTGTCGGGAAGCGATGCCGCCGTCTTCCTGAATTCGACGCTCGTCGGCAATCTCTCTCGCGTGGCCGTCGGCAAGGCCAAGTACTCGCTCATCTGCACCGAGGCCGGCGGCATCATCGACGACCTCATCGTGTACCGCATCGCCGAGGCCCGGTTCCTGGTCGTGCCGAACGCGGGCAACGCGCAGACCGTGTTCGCGGCGCTCGCCGAGCGTGCGGCGGGCTTCGACAGCGTCACCGTCGAAGACGCCACCGCGGAGACGAGTCTCATCGCGGTGCAGGGGCCGGCATCGGCGGCGATCCTGGCAGAGGTCGTCTCGGGGGAGGATCGCTCCGCGCTGAACGAGCTCGCCTACTACGCCTGGACGACGACGCGGATCGACGACGTCGACGTGCTGCTCGCCCGCACCGGCTACACCGGTGAGGACGGCTTCGAGCTGTACCTGCCGAATGCCGACGCCGCGAAGATCTGGGAGCGACTGCTCGGGGCTGGGGAGCCCTTCGGGATGCTCCCCGCCGGGCTCGCCGCGCGCGACTCGCTGCGGCTCGAGGCGGGCATGCCGCTCTACGGCAACGAGCTCGGCC
>JBDIAD010000184.1:0-3606 GCA_039812205.1 Leucobacter sp. | reverse complement strand
CGGTCTGCTCAACTCCGCGCAGTCGCACATGCAGACGGCGCCGTGGCTGACGCTCTTCCCGGGTCTGATGATCTTCCTCGTGGTGCTGTCGACGAACATGCTCGGCGACCAGCTCAATGACGCCCTGAACCCGACCCTGAGCCGGGTGAAGTAGAGATGAGTACTTCTGTGAATGCACAACACTCCGAGGAGGAGTTCTTCCTCGAGGTCAACAATCTGAGCGTCCGACTCCCAACGGGCCCGAGCTCCGAGGTGCACGCGGTCAAGAACGTGGCCCTGCAGGTTCGCCCCGGCGAGCGCGTGGGCATCGTGGGCGAATCGGGATCGGGCAAGTCGGTCACCGGCCGCGCGATCGCGGGTCTGCTTCCGGGCTCGCGCCGCGTGAAGACCTCGGGCTCGATCCGCATCGACGGCAAGGAGTACCTCGGCGCGCCGAGCAAGGCGTGGAACGATGTCCGCCGCGAGAAGGTCTCGATGATCTTCCAGGATCCGCTGAGCTACCTGAACCCGACGATGCGCATCGGTCGCCAGGTGAAGGAAGCGTGCCGTCCCGATGCGCAGGGCAACGCCCCCACCGATAAGGACGTCTACAAGTACCTCGAGCTCGCAGGCCTCACGAATGTGGATACGCTCGCCGAGCGCTTCCCCTTCGAGCTCTCGGGCGGTATGCGCCAGCGTGTGCTCATCGCGATCGCGCTGGCCAAGCGGCCGGGGCTGATCATCGCCGACGAGCCGACGACCGCGCTCGACGTGACGGTGCAGGCGAAGGTGCTCGAGTCCCTCGACCAGAGCGTCACCGAGCTCGGCACCTCGCTCATCATGATCTCGCACGACCTCGCGGTCGTCGCCGAGCTCTGCGACCGCATCTACGTGATGCTCAACGGTCGCATCGTCGAGTCGGGCCCGACTCGCGAGGTGTTCGTGAACCCGCGCGAGCCCTACACGGAAGCGCTCCTCAAGAGCGTGCGCAGCCTCACGGTCCCCGGTGAAGAACTGATTTCGTACACCGCGGCGATCACGGCGGCGATGGCAGAGGAGGAGCAGCAGTGAAGCTCGAAGCTCGCGACGTAACCAAGGTCTTCGGCTCGCGTCGAGCCCGCGCAGGCGGGAACGGCGTCGTGGCCGTCAGCAAGGCCAATCTGAAGGTGGAGCCCGGCGACTTCGTCGCCATCGTGGGCGAGTCCGGTTCGGGCAAGTCGACGCTCGCACGCATCCTGCTGCAGCTCATCGACAAGACCGAGGGCGAAGTCCTGCTCGACGGCAAGGACGTCAGCAAGATGAGCCGCAAGGAGATGACCGGGTTCCGCACCGCCGTGCAGTGCGTGCTGCAGGATCCCTCCGGCTCGCTGAACCCGCGCAAGACGATCGGCCGGCTGCTCGGCGAGGTGATCCGCTTCCACAAGGTGGCGACCACGAAGAGCGGCATCGAGGAGCTCGTCATGGAGTCGCTGCGCACGGTGGGCCTCACCCCCGAGCGCCGCTACATGGAGCGCTACCCGCACGAGCTCAGCGGTGGCCAGCGCCAGCGCGTGCTGCTCGCGCGCGCGCTCGTGCTCAAGCCGCAGATCATCATCGCCGACGAGGCCGTCTCGGCGCTCGACGTGTCGGTGAAGGCCGGCGTGCTGCGCCTCATGAACGAGCTTCGAGAGAATCTCGGCATCGGCTACGTGCTCATCACGCACGACCTCCCGGTCGTGCGCAAGGTGGCGAGCTACGTCTACGTGATGCGTCGCGGCGAGATCGTCGAGGAGGGCCCGACCGAGCAGCTGTTCGAGTCGCCCCAGCACGAGTACACGCAGACGCTGCTCGCGGCGGCTCCCGATCTCGATGCGGCACTCGAGGCTCGCGCTTGACCATCTGAGGTAGAATGCTACTCAGCAGCTTCCCCGGCGGTGAAATCCGCCGGGGAAGTTCTATTGTCCGCGGGCCGATCGCATAAGCGATTGCCCGCCGTCTCACTGTCGGGGCAGATCAACCCCAGGGCAATGGTCGGGTTCGTTCCCGGTCACAATCGGTAAAGGGTCGCAATGAAGCTCGCTGCACATCACGCGTCGACCCTGCTCATCATCGTCGTCGCGGGCGGGGCGATGATCGTCGCCACGTTCGGCGAATACGCCCTCGGGGTGCTCGGGCCGACCTTCGATCGCGAACTCGGCGTCTCGACGTCGATGATCGGCGTGCTCACCGCCATCATGTTCGGCACCTCCGGCGTCTTCTCCTTCTTCATCGGCTCGATGGTGGATCGCCTCCACCCCGCGAAGCTCTCCTTCTGGCTGATCGTCCTCGCCGGAGCGGTGTTCGTCTCCTTCTCGTTCGTCGATTCGGAGCCGGGCCTCATGCTCGCCTGCGTGCTCGTAGGCGCCGTGATGTCGATCTGCAACCCGCTGTCGAACAAGCTCATCAGCGCCTACCTGCCGCCCTCGGCGCACGCCACGGCCATCAGCTGGAAGTCGCTCGGCCCGCAGCTGGGCGCTCTCTTCGCCGGATTCGCGTTCGGCGGCATGGCGGAGATCTTCAACTGGCGGCTCATCATCGTCTCGCTGTCGGTCGTGATGGTGCTCTTCGGGTTCTTCTGCTGGTTCTCCCTGCGCCATGCCGAGTTCTACCGCCCGCTGGGCATCGCGGGCGCCGAGGTCGACAATACGCGCCGCGCGAACGGCATCATCGAAGAGGACAAGAAGACCGAGCCCATCGCCTGGTGGCTGATCGCGTGGTCCTTCTTCTTCGGCGGCGCGATCTCGAGCGTCGGCGCCTACATCCCCGCGTACGCCGACCGCGCCATGGGGATGCCGCTCGCCCTCGCCGGCGCCGCCGGCGCGCTCATCGCCGCGGTGAGCGTCGTCGCGCGATTCGTGTGGGTGTACTTCCTGCGATTCACCGACTTCGTGTCCGTGCTGGTGCTCGCCGGGGTCTCCTCGGCCCTCGCGACCGTCGTGCTCGCCCTCGCGCCGAATCTCGGCCCCGTCGCCTTCTGGGTGTCCATCGTGCTCGTCGGAGGCACCGCGCTCGGCGCCTCGCCCGCCGTGCAGATCATCCTCATGGGTGCGACCAACCCCAAGCAGATCGGTTTCGTCACCGCGATGAACGGCGTCGGCAACTACGCCGGATTCACCTTCCAGCCGCTCGCCATCGGATTCATCATGGATCACTACGGATTCGCGCTGAGCTGGTATTTTATGGCTGGGAGCGCGCTCGTCGCGGCCCTCGTCGTCGTGGTCTACGCACTGGTGCATGGAAAACCACGCGGCCCCTACCTTTCCCGCACGTCACGCGGAAAACGCGCACCCGTGAGTTCGCGCTCATGAGTCGCCCCTAGAGCTTCACCCCCGACGTCTTCACCGCCCATCACCGCGATGCGCTCGCATCGCGGCCCGATCCACCCGCAATGAAATAGAGATAACGATGTCTGACTCAGCGAGCCTCGCATGAACGAGCACGAGCGCATTCTCACGCGCCCCGTGCTGACCCTTCTTCTCGTCATGATCGTCTTCGGTATGGACTTCATGATGTTCCTCTCGGTGGGGCCCCGCCTCGTCGAGATCGCCGGAGCGCCGATGCTCGCGGGCTTCCTCACCACGACCATGCTGCTGTCGACGGTGATCACCC
>JBDIAD010000183.1:0-3623 GCA_039812205.1 Leucobacter sp. | reverse complement strand
CTATCGCAGCGTGCTGCTGCGGCTCGGCGTCGCGGCGGCCTCGTTCTCCGCGGTGCGCTCGGCGCGAATCGTGCTCCTGCCGCTCTGGGGCCTGTCGATCGGGCTCGACGCGCAGAGCATTGCCATCGTGATCGGCGTGTCGGGGGCCATCGATTTCGCGCTCTTCTACGTGAGCGGCCAGGTCATGGACCGCTTCGGGCGGATGTGGTGCGCGCTGCCGTCGCTCCTCATCCAGGCGACGGGGTTCATCGCGCTCTCGCTCACGCACGATCTCGACACCGCCGCGATCTGGTACGCGCTGCTCGCCTGCTTCATCGCCGTGGGCAACGGCTTCGCCAGCGGCATCCTGATGACCCTCGGCTCCGACGTGGCGCCGCAGCGCAATCCAGCGCCCTTCCTCGGATCCTGGCGCACGCTCACCGACGCCGGCGGGGCCCTCGCGCCGCTCGTGCTCTCGAGCATCGCCGCGGTCACCGTGCTCGCCGTGCCGACGGCGCTCGCGGGCGCCATCGGCCTTGCGGGGGCGCTCGGCATCTGGACGCAGCTGCCGAGATTCATCCACGACCCCGAACGGCGCAAGCGGCGGGGCCGCCGCGAGTCGTCGGCCCGCACCGAGAGCAGCGAGGGCGCCGAGCGCACCGGAGGCGCTCATGGTTGACTCCACCGGCAGGATGCTGCTGCGCATCGCACCGATGACCTACGGCCCCGTCATCCTCTTCGGGATCGGCGAGGGCGCGCTCATCCCGGTGATCCCGGTGATGGCCGCAGATCTCGGCGCCGACCTCGCCACGGCGGGCGTCATCGCGTCGATGGCGATCGTGGGCCGCATGGTCGGCAACCTCCCCGCGGGCTGGCTCGTGTCGCGCTTCGGCGAGCGGATCACCATGATCGGCGCGTCGCTTCTCGGCCTGATCGCCGTGCTTTCGCTCTCGCTCTCGTCGACGCTCGGCGTCTTCACGCTCAGCATCTTCGTGATCGGCATCTGCGACGCGGCGTTCTCCCTCGCGCGACACGCCTTCATGACCACGCGCGTGCCGCTCTACTTCCGCGCCCGGGCGCTCTCGCTCCTCGGCGGCTCGTACCGCCTCGGCATCTTCGTGGGGCCGTTCGTGGCGGTGCTGCTCATGGGGCTCACCGGCAGCGAGTACTCGACGGCGTGGTTCTTCACCGCCATGTTCGTCGGCATCATCCTGCTCGTGTACTTCGGCCCCGATCCCGAGACCGAGTACGACGAGCAGACGCTCTCGGGCGAGCCTCGCGAGATCGATCGGGGCGCCGGCGCGGGCGCGGCGGTGGTCGAGGCCGAGGGGGCGGATCCGCACCCCCGAGCCCCCGACTCGCGAGACGGGAAACCCGGGGTCTTCCGCACCATGCACCTGTATCGAGGGGTGCTCGCGCGGGTCGGCGTCGCGGCGGCCGCGCTGTCCGCGGTGCGGGCCGCGCGGCAGGTCGTGCTGCCGCTGTGGGGCGTCTCGATCGGCCTCGACAGCCAGGTGATCGCCATGATCATCGGTATCGCGGGTGCGATCGACTTCGCGCTGTTCTACGTGAGCGGGCAGGTGATGGACCGCTTCGGGCGTATCTGGGCGGTGCTGCCGTCGATGGTGCTGATGGGGCTCGGCTTCTTCGTGCTCGGCCTCACGCACGATCTCGACGACGCGGCCGGATGGTTCGCGGCCATGGCCTTCGTGGCCGCGCTCGGCAACGGCTTCTCGAGCGGGATCCTGATGACGCTGGGGGCGGATCTCGCTCCGCGGCAGGATCCCGCGCCGTTCCTGAGCTCGTGGCGCGCGCTCACCGATGCCGGCGGGGCGATCGTGCCGCTCGCGTTCTCGGGGATCGTGGCGCTGTCGACGATGGGCGTCGCGACCGTTCTCGTCGGGGCGATCAGCTTCGCGGGCGCCGCCGGATTCGTGCGCTGGCTGCCGAGGTACGTGCCGCGCTCGCCGAAGGCGGCGGCTGCGGCGCCCGGAGCGGATGCCGAGTTCTCTGCTGAGACCGACTCCGAGGCCGGGACGGAGCCCGAGGCCGGGTAGTTCCGGCGGCGGATGGCGCTACTCGGCGCGGCGGGCGCGCACGAAGTCGCGGGCCGTGAGCCGGTGCGAGCGCTTTCCGTAGTCGTCTGCGGTGACGCCGCTGAGCAGCATGCCGGCGTCGATCTCGAGCGCCGTCGAGATGCGGACCACCGTCTCGACGGTGGGACTCGAGACGCCGCGCTCGATCTTGCCGATCGTCGTCCAGTTCACCTCGGCGAGCTCGCCGAGATCCTCGAGTGAGATGCCGAACTCCTGCCGCGCTTCGCGGACGCGGCGGCCGATTTCGGCGGCCGCTGCAGAGTGGATTTTGGGCACAAGGCAAGCGTGCAGAAACAGGAGGAGAATGACCAGCGTTTGAACGCACAGAGAAAAGAAGCATCGAAATGCGCATTCGATGCCGCTCCGCGGGCGCTCAGGGGAAGTCCGAGCCCGCGCGCATAGACTGAGCGGCGATCCGCAAGCCGCGAAGCCCCCAGATCGAAAGGCACCCCCGGAGTGAGCCCCAGCGACAGCAAGAAACCCCTGCGCATCGTCATGGGTTGCGACACCTTCGCACCCGATGTGAACGGCGCGGCGCGTTTCGCTGAACGCCTGGCCGCCGGCCTGGTGAAGCGCGGCCACGAGGTCTTCATCGTGACGCCGGGCATGAGTCAGCGTCGCACGCCGCCCGCCTACGAGACGATCGAGGGCGAGCAGATGGTGGTCTACCGCCTCCCCGCGGTGCGCTGGAAGCCGCACGACTGGCTGCGCTTCGTCTGGCCGTGGCGCGCGAAGTTCTACGCCCGCCGGGTGCTGAAGGCGGTGCAGCCCGACGTGGTGCATATCCAGTCGCATATCGTCATCGGGCGCGGCCTCACCCGCATCGCGAAGCAGCGCGGCATCCCGGTGGTCGCCACGAATCACGTGATGGCCGAGAACATCATCGACTTCACCACGCTGCCACCGCTCATCGACAAGCTGTTCCTGAAGCTCGCGTGGGACGACGCCGAACGGACCTTCAAGATGACGCGCGCTGTCACCACGCCGACGCGCCGCGCCGCCGAGTTCCTCGAACGCACGGTCGACATCACCGGGGTCATCCCGGTGAGCTGTGGCATCGAGCGCGCGAACTACCGTCCCGACCCCGAGCCGCGCGATCAGCACCGCATGCTCTTCGTCGGTCGCCTCACCACGGAGAAGCAGGTCGACACGACCCTGCGCGCGATGGCCAGGCTCGACCCCGAGCTGAACGTGCACTTCGACATCGTCGGCGGCGGGGATCAGCGCAAGAAGCTCGAGCATCTCATCGCCAAGCTGGGGCTCGGCGGCCGCGTCACCATGCACGGCCGCGTCGACGAGGAGCAGCTGCGCGAGCTCTACAGCCGCGCGTCGGTCTTCGTGATCTCCTCGGTGGCCGAGCTGCAGTCGATCGCGACCATGGAGGCCATGGCGTCGGGGCTGCCGATCATCGCCGCCGACGCCGTCGCGCTGCCGCACCTCGTGCACGACGGCGAGAACGGCTACCTCTTCGAGCCCGGCAACGATGCCGAGCTCGCCGCCCGCATGACGGACGTGCTCTCGGCGCCGCACGAGGAATGGCTGCGCATG
>JBDIAD010000182.1:0-3634 GCA_039812205.1 Leucobacter sp. | reverse complement strand
GATAGCCCGTTCACGCCCTTCGAGCAGGCGTCCGAGCTGCAGGTGGTCGGCAAAGTCGCCAAGGCGAAGACCGGCACCCGCGTGCGGTACTGGGCCGATCCGTAGATCTTCCTGCCGACGGCCGCATTCGAACCGGAGGCTCTTGCGGCCAGGGCCCGCCAGACGGCGTTTCTCGTGCCGGGCCTCGGGCTTCGGATCCGCGACGAGCGATCCGCCGCGGCGCAGGATGACGGCAGCCCGACGGTGCAGTCCTTCAGGTTCGAGGGCGGGATCAGCGAGTTCGTGAACTACCTCGCCGTCGACGCGCCGATCACCGATACCTGGCGCGTCATCGACGAGGGCAGCTATACCGAGACCGTTCCCGTCATGGACGAGAAGTCGGGCGCCCTCGTGTCGCGAGAGGTCGAGCGTCGCTGCGAGGTCGATATCGCGCTGCGCTGGGGCACGGGCTACGACACCGAGATCCAGAGCTTCGTGAACATCATCGCGACGCCGAAGGGGGGCACGCATCTCTCGGGGTTCGAACAGGGACTCACGAAGTTCTTCCGGAAGCAGATCGAGGCGAACGCGCGCAAGCTGAAGGCGGGAAGCGACAAGCCCGAGAAGGACGACATTCTCACAGGCCTCACCGCGGTCGTCACGGTGCGCGTGCCCGAGCCGCAGTTCGAGGGGCAGACCAAGGAGGTGCTCGGCACCGCGGCGGTGCGGCAGATCGTGTCGAAGGCCCTGGCGAAGGGGCTCGAGGAGCGGTTCTCGTCGACGAAGCGCGACGACAAGACCCAGTCGGCGGCGCTGCTGGAGAAGATGGTCTCCGAGATGAAGTCGCGGATATCGCTGCGCGCGCAGCGGGACACCGCGCGTCGCAAGAGTTCCCTCGAGAGCTCATCGCTGCCAGCGAAGCTGATCGATTGCCGCTCGCGCGATGTCGCCGACACCGAGCTCTTCATCGTCGAGGGCGATAGTGCGCTCGGCACGGCGCGCCCGGCACGCGACAGCGAATTCCAGGCGCTGCTGCCGATCAGGGGCAAGATCCTGAACGTTCAGAAGGCGTCCGTCGCCGAGATGCTGAACAACACGGAGTGCAGCTCGATCATCAAGGTGATCGGCGCGGGATCCGGCCGCGATTTCGACATCAATTCCGCCCGCTACGGCAAGGTCATCCTCATGAGCGATGCGGACGTCGACGGCGCCCACATCCGGACGCTGCTGCTGACGCTCTTCTTCCGGTACATGCGTCCCATGCTGGAGGAAGGCCGCGTCTACGCCGCCGTGCCCCCGCTGCACAGGGTCATCGTCCAGAACAAGGGCCGCACCCCGAACGACGTGATCTACACGTACAGCGAGAAGGAGCTCCAGACGCTGCTCGCCGACCTCAAGCGTCGCGGCAAGAATTACGTCGAGCCGATTCAGCGGTACAAGGGTCTCGGCGAGATGGACGCGGATCAGCTGGCCGAGACGACGATGGATCGCGAGCATCGTGCGCTGCGCCGGGTGCGCGTCGAAGACGGCCACTCGGCGTCCCAGGTGTTCGAGCTGCTCATGGGCAACGATGTCGCTCCGCGCAAGGAGTTCATCATCGAGAACGCGGACGATCTGGATCGCGAACGCATCGACGCGTAGCGGCGGATCACGTCGATCTTCGTCGAGCGTCGCCGAAGATCGATCGGTCATTGGTAGGGTGGCTGCACCACGGATACCGAGGAGGCGGCGATGGGACTCTTCCGACGCAAATCCGAGCCCGTAGAAGCGAAGCGGGCGCAAGCCGAGTCGTACGAGAATGGTGAGTCGGCCGCCGAGACCCAGGTGGACCGTATGATCGCGGCGCAGATTCCGGTCTTCCTGTCGAAGCTGCACGACCGGAACCCGCCGCGCTGGGTCACGGTCCGCGCCGACCGGCTGGAGTCGGTGACCGGCATGGAATCACCCGAATACATGGCTGACAACAGCAACCACCAGGTGTGGTCCGTGGATCATTTCATCGCCGAATTCCCGTTCGTCACCCGCTTTCTGAACGAAGCTCGACCCGACCAGAGCGCGCTCTTCGTCGATCAGAGCGGGGCGTACACGCTCGACTGAGTCGGGCCTTGCCCTACGGCGCCACGCCGACGAAGGCCGCGGCACCGTCGATCGGAGTGCCCGAGCCGTCCCGCTTGCCGAGCTCGACCGGGAGCTTGCGTGCGGAGCCGTCCGCCGCCAGCGCGCGCGGTTCTCCGACGCCGACCCACGCGCAGGCGAGGCGGTCCTCTCCGCGGAGGAAGCGCTGCGCGCGTACCCCGCCGGTCGCACGGCCCTTTGCGGGGAACTCCGCCCAGTCGCTCACCTTCGCCGTGGCGACATCGGTTCCGGGAAGCGTCGTCGAGCTGTCGGCGACGGTCACCACCCGTGCGCCCTCGTCGGCGGCGATCGCGCCCGCGAAGATGACCGAGGCATCGGCCCCGAGCTTCATACCGGCCATACCCCCCGCCTGCCGGCCCTGCGGCCGCACGGCGCTCGTCGGGAACCTGAGCAGCTGCGCGTCGCTCGCCACGGCGGCGAACTCGGCGCCATCCGGAGCGGGGAATGCGGCGACGAGACGATCCGCCCCCTTGAGCGAGATCACCTCGAACTCGGGCCGTTGCGGCAGATCGCCGAGCACGACGCGCTTCACCACGCCCGCCGCGCTGAACAGCCCGATCGGCTCGGAGGTCTCGAGCGGGACGATGCCGACGACCCGGAGCTTCTTGTCGGTGATCCCGAGATACGCGAGCAACGGCACCCCCGCGGAGAACGCGATCGACGCCGCGGGAACGAGGGGGAGGTCGACCGGTGTGAAGCGGTGCAGCGTGCCGTCGCTGAGAATCGCACCGAGCTCGCCTCGCACCGAACCGTCGGCCGAGGAGACGACTGCGCCGTGCTTGGTGGCGCGGGACGCGGATCGCGCGCCGGCTGCGGCATCGGGATCGCGGTCGATGCGCAGCGCACGCCCGGTCGCCGAGACGAGCACCGTGCACGGCGTATCCGCGACTTCGAGCGATGCGGCGGCGCCGGAGGCCGCGCTCCGCGACGGACGCGCGACAGCCCCGGTGAGCACGGTGCGGCGCGGGGTGCCGTATGCAGCTGCGGCCTCATCGAGCTCGTCGGCGACGACGCCGCGCAGGCGCTCGGTGCTGCCGAGGATCTCGAGCAGCTGTTCGATCTCGACGCCGAGCTGATCGCGCTCGCTCTCGAGTTCGACGCGGGAGAACTTCGTGAGGCGGCGCAACCGCAGCTCGAGAATGTACTCGGCCTGCACCTCGGACAGGTCGAAGACCTGCATCAGGCGCGAGCGCGCGGCCTCGGAATCGTCGCTCGAGCGAATGACCTGGATGACCTCGTCGATATCGAGGATCGCGATGAGGAGGCCCTCGACGAGATGGAGGCGTTCGCGCCGCTTGCGCAGCCGGTGCTCGCTGCGGCGCGTCACCACCGAGATGCGATGCTCGAGGAAGACGCGGAGCATCTCGCGCAGGCCGAGCGTCTGCGGCTGTCCGTTCACGAGCGCCACCGAGTTGATGCTGAAGGAGTCCTCGAGCGGAGTCACGCGGTAGAGCTGCTCGAGCACCGCCTCCGGGCTGAAGCCGGTCTTGAGCGTGATGACGAGGCGCAGCCCGTTCTT
>JBDIAD010000181.1:0-3670 GCA_039812205.1 Leucobacter sp. | reverse complement strand
GGCGCCGGCGCTCACCCCGCAGACCCGAGCGCATTCTGCACCAGGCCGACGAGCATCTGCCGGATCTCATCGGAGCGGATGATCGCGACGAGCAGCCCGGCGAAGGCGATGCCCGCGATGATCACGACGGCGTACTCCGCGGTGACCGCGCCGGAGTCGTCGGCGAGCTGCTCGCGCAGCGCATCGCCGAAGGAGGGATGACGCCGCATTGCCCCGCGGCGGCGCCTCGGGACCCAGCTGCGATGCACCCAGTGCGTGCGGGGAGTCCGGGAAGCGCGCGACGTGGCGCGTTGCTCATCCGAGTTGTCGACGACGAGGGTCAGATGCGAAGACATGATGCGTCCTTTCGAGATTCAGCGAGCCGCCGATATCGGCGGTCATCGACAGCTTGCTCCGACCGCGGGACTCGATTCGCTGTATCCACAATCGCGCGACGTTTTCGCGTTCTCACCGTGCCGGCGGCGGCTGTGCACGACGGATGCCGGTCGTGGCGGTCGCGTGCGAGAGCGCCCTCAGCCGAGGCCGGCCCCCTGGATCATGGAGAGCATGACCGGGAGCGCCCCCATAGAAATGAACGCGGGGAGCACGCACACTCCGAGGGGGACGAGCACGCGCGTCGCCAGGCGCTCGGTCGCCGCTTCGAGCTCGGCCGCCCGCGCGGCGCGTGCGGCATCCGCTGCCGCGATGAGCAGGCTCGCACTTGGAGCGCCGATCTCGGCCGCCTCTGCGAGCCGTCGATGCACCTCTCCGCCAGCACCGAGATCGGTGAGATCGATCCATGCGGCGCCCGCGGCATCGACGCAATCGGCGACCTCGCGAACCGCCTGCGCAGCCGCCGACCCGCTCTGCAGATGGATCGCCGTGAGATCGAGCGCGAATCCCGCCGCGCTCTCACGGGAGACGACCCGGGAGATCAGGAGATTCGTCCACTTCCCGGCAGTCAGCAGGAGTAGGAGCCCCGCGAGCAGCAGGGCGATGCCGAGCGGGGTTCGCGCCATCGCCCAGGTGTCGAAGCCGAGCACGGCGCCGAGCATGAACGTCACCGGAGGGAGCGCGATGACGAGCCGCACGGTGGATCGCGGCCCCGCGAGCAGCACCTTCCGCCGCGCATTCAGCTGCTCGAGGGCGCGCAGCGCATCGGCGATGCGCCCGAGCGTCGCGGCCAGAGGCGCACCGCTGCGCTCGGCGACGGCCCAGCTCGCGGAGACCATTCGCCACGCGGGCGCAGCGGCGCGGGCGATCGCCTCGGGCACCGGCACCCCCATATCTATGGCGTCGGCGATGATCATCACCTGCGGGGACGCCGACTCCTCCTCTCCGAGCCGGGCCCAGACATGCTGCGGCGGCATGCCGCCTCGGAGCAGAGCCGCGGCGCGGCGCACGACATGCTCGATGACCGGGAGCTCGGTTCCCGAGTCCGCGCGGGCTCTCGTATCGCGCGGGCGCATCACCGCGGCACCGCGACGAGGCGTTCGTTCTCGAGCCGAAGTCGGCCGAGATGCACGATCCGAGGGTTCCCGCTATCGTCGCGCGCGAGATGGACGACCAGGTGGAGCGCTGACACGGCCTGCCGCGCCAGCGCCGCCGCTGGCAGACCGGCCAACATCCCGAGCGCCTCGAGCCTCGCCGGGACGTCTGCGAGACGATTCGCGTGCAGCGTACCGGCTCCGCCGTCGTGCCCGGTGTTGAGCGCCGTCAGCAGCGTCACGATCTCCGCGCCGCGGCACTCCCCCAAGACCATGCGATCGGGTCTCATGCGCAGCGCCTCGCGCAACAGGCGATCGACGCCGATCTCGCCGATGCCCTCCGCATTCGGCGGGCGCGCCTCGAGCGCGAGGTGATGCGCGTGATCGACGCGCAGCTCCGCGAGATCTTCGATCGAGAGGATGCGCTCGTGCGCGGGCACGAGCCCGAGCAGCGCCGCGAGCAGCGTCGTCTTGCCCGCACCCGTGCCGCCGGTGATCAGCAGGTTTCGGCGCGAGCGCACGGCCGCCTCGAGTGCCTCGGCGATCTCGGGCGTGCAGAGCCCGGCCGCGACGAGCTCGGAGAACACGGGAGGCGCTGCCGCGGGCAGCCGCATGGATATCGCGGTGCCGCTCGCACTCGCGGGAGGCAGCACCGCGTGCACGCGGACTCCGCCGCCGATGTGCGCATCGGCGCACGGATGCAGTTCATCGAGCTGCCGCCCTCCCGCGGCGACGAGCCTCACAGCGAGCCGCCGCGCGGCGGCCGGGGGAAGCGACCAGCCGGGGATTCTGCGGGCGGTACCGTCGGAGTCGACCCAGAGCTGCGCCGCCCCGTCGCGCACGTGGATCAGGATGTCGCGCACACGCGAGTCATCGACGAGCTCGATGAGCCCTCCCAGCGCCCGCCGGGCTTCGAACTCGAGCAGCTCACTCCGCGGAACGGCCGCCGCCGACCGCAACTGTGACGACGGCCGTGGCCGCGATGGCAGCAGCGGAGAGCCGATCTGGGTCGGCCGGGCGCACCCGCCTTGTGGTTCCATCCGGCCAGCACATCACGGGCGGAGCGATCCACCACCGGAATACCGGGAATCTGTGGACGAGGCCGCCCGCAGCGAGAAAAAGCGTGGTTGTGAGCGACGAAAGACGGGCCGAAGGAAGCACCGAGCCGGCGCGGGCCCGGCACGAGATCAGTGCCGGGCCCGCGAGACGGAAGAGAGCGGCGGGTTACTTCGTGTCCCACGCCCCCGGGCGCTTCAGGCCCAGATTGTCGCGCAGCGTCGGGCCGACGTACTCCTTCTTGTAGTAGCCGCGCTCCTGCAGCTCGGGAATGAGCAGATCGCAGATGAGATCCACACCGCCGGGCATGAACGCCGGGTTCAGGCTGAACCCATCGCAGGCACCGGCGTCGAACCACTCGATCATGCGATCCGCAATGATGTCCGGGGTGCCGACCAGCCACTGGTGCGCGCCCGAACGGGCCATCTCGATGATGAACTCCTTCAGCGTGAAGCCCTCGGCGGCCTTCCGGCGCATCAGCTGGTAGCGGCTGCCGAAGCTCGGATCGTCCTTCCAGTACTCCGCGGGGATCGGCTCGTCGAAGTCGAGATCGCTCAAATCCATGCGCAGCGACGTCTCCATGCGCTTGCGCCCCTGCTCGAGGTGGACGTGATTCGCGAGCTCATCGGCGAGCTCCTGCGCCTCGGCCATGGTCTTCCCGATGATCGGCATGATGCCCGGGAAGATCTTGGTCTGCTCGGGATCGCGGCCCTTGTCGGCGATCTTCTGCTTGAACTCGTTGTAGAACTGGACGGCCTCCTCCAGGCGCGGCTGCGCGGTGTAGATGCCGTCCGCGACCTCGGCGCCCAGATCCATGCCGAGACCCGAAGATCCCGCCTGGAAGAGCACCGGGCGGCCCTGCGGTGAGCGCCGCATGTTCAGCGGACCCATGACCTTGAAGAGCTCCCCGTCATGGTTGATGGGGCGGATCTTGTTGATATCGGCCCAGATGCCGTTCTCGCGATCGGTGACGACCGCATCGTCGGACCAGCTGTCCCACAGCTCCTGAGCGATCTTCACGAACTCGTGGGCGCGGTGGTAGCGGACCTCGGGCTCGGGATGCTCGTCCATGCCGAAGTTCTCGTTGCCCTGACCGGAGGTCACGATGTTCCAGCCGGCGCGGCCGCCGCTGATGTTGTCGAGCCCGT
>JBDIAD010000180.1:0-3675 GCA_039812205.1 Leucobacter sp. | reverse complement strand
GATGCCGAAGCCCGAGCCGCCGCCCGCCGCCGGCACCGGCGGCTTGCCGGCCGCTTCGGCGGCGCGCTTGGCGGGGTTCCCCGAGCGCTTCGCGCCCTTGCCCTTCACCGCCTGCTTCTTGCGTCCGACGTAGCCCCCGCCGGTGCCCGGCATTGCGCCCATTCCGGGGATCTGCGGCATGCCGCCCTTCGCCACGGTCTTCATCATCTTGGCGGCCTGCTCGAAGCGCTGCACCAGCGAGTTCACGTCGGTGACGGTCATGCCCGCGCCCTTCGCGATGCGCAGGCGGCGCGAGCCGTTCAGGATCTTCGGGTTCTCGCGTTCGGCGGCGGTCATCGACTGGATGATCGCCTCCGTGTGCACGATCTGGCGCTCGTCGAAGTTCTCGAGCTGATCCTTCATCTTGCCCATTCCGGGGAGCATGCCGATCATCTTCTTCAGCGACCCCGCACCGCGAAGCTGCTGCATCTGCTTCAGGAAGTCGTCGAGCGTGAACTGATCGGAGGCGAACTTCTCGGCGACCTTGCGCGCCTCGTCCTCGTCGAAGGCCTGCTGCGCCTGCTCGATGAGCGTGAGCACGTCGCCGAGGTCGAGGATGCGGCTCGCCATGCGGTCCGGGTAGAACTGCTCGAGATCGTCGAGCCCCTCGCCAGTGGAGGCGAAGAGGATCGGCTTGCCCGTCACCCCGCGGATCGACAGCGCCGCACCGCCGCGCGAATCGCCGTCGAGCTTGGTGAGAACGACGCCGGTGAAATCGACGCCCTCCTGGAAGGCCTTGGCCGTCGTGACCGCGTCCTGTCCGATGAGCGAGTCGATGACGAACAGCACCTCGTCGGGCTGGATCGCCCGGCGGATATCGCCGGCCTGCTTCATGAGCTCGGCGTCGACGCCCAGGCGACCCGCGGTATCGACGATCACGAAGTCGTTGAGCTTGGACTTCGCCTCCGCGACGCCGTCGCGCGCGACGCGCACGGGATCGCCGATCGTGGTGTCCGTGTCGGCCCCGGTGTTGCCCGGATGCGGCGCATAGATCGGTACACCCGCCTGCTCGGCGACCACGCTCAGCTGGGTCACGGCGTTCGGCCGCTGCAGATCGCAGGCCACCAGCAGGGGGGTGTGCCCCTGCTTCTTCAGCCACTTCGCGAGCTTGCCGGCGAGGGTCGTCTTACCCGCGCCCTGCAGACCCGCCAGCATGATGATCGTCGGCGGGGTCTTCGCGAACTCCAGGCGCCGCTGCTCGCCGCCGAGGATCGCGATGAGCTCCTCGTTCACGATCTGCACGACCTGCTGGGCGGGGTTCAGCGCCTGGTTGACCTCGTCGCCGAGGGCGCGCTCGCGCACCTTGCCGGTGAAGTCCTTCACCACCTCGAGCGCGACGTCCGCCTCGAGCAGAGCGCGGCGGATCTCGCGCACGGTGCCGTCGATGTCCGAGGCCGAAAGCTTGCCCTTCGTGCGCAGATTGCGGAAGGTGTCGGTGAGTCGCGTCGAGAGGGTACCGAAAGTCGCCATAGTGCCGCCCAGTCTACCGGGCCCGCATTCGCGTTCGCCCCGGGGCCGGATGGCATCGGGCCCCACGAAGGCCGCGGATCGCGGGACACTGGAGGCATGGCCAAGATGATGACGCCTCGACTGCTGCACCGCATCGCGGTCGCGGTCACCGCGGTCTCCCTCGCGGAGCTCGCGGTGCTGGTCGTCCGCGACGGGCGACCGACCGCTCCGAGCGCGCTGGTCATCGCCAACCTGGCCGCGCTCTGGGCGCTCGTCGCCGGGTACGGCGACCGGCCGGTGTCGCCAGCGACGACCGGGCCCACCCCGATCGCGTCACGACTCATGACCGCGGTGCTGGGCTGGTGCCTCGGAGGCCTGACCGTCCTGCTCGCCGCGCCGGAGGCCGTCGTCGCACAGGCGGCGCTCGCGGCCCCGGTGGTGCTGCTCGCTCTCCCGCTCCCCTGGTCGCTCGGATACGCGAGCGTGGTCGCGGACTGGGAGCGCCGCCACTGGGTCGCCTACGGCATCGCCACCGCGGCACTGCTCGCCGCCGCGCTCGTGGTCCCGGTCGCCGGCGCAGGTGCGGCCGCGCTCGCCTTCGCGGCGGGAGTCGTCGTCACGCTCGCCCTGATCGCGGTCGCCTTCCTGCGCCCGCTGAGCTCGTAATCGGCCTCAGCCGACCAGCTGCTGCGCGAAGACGTGCGGCGTGAAGCCGGTGAGATCCCCGATCCCCTCGCCCTGGCCGACCAGCTTGATCGGCAGCCCGGTCTTCTGCTGCACGGAGAGCACGAATCCGCCCTTCGCCGAGCCGTCGAGCTTCGTGAGCACGAGGCCGGTCACGCCGGCGTGCTGGATGAACGCCTCGGCCTGCGCGAGCCCGTTCTGCCCGGTCGTCGCGTCGAGCACGAGCAGCACCTCGGCGACGGGCGCCTGCTTCTCGATCACCCGCTTGATCTTCCCGAGCTCGTCCATCAGGCCGCCCTTGGTCTGCAGCCGCCCTGCGGTGTCGATGATCGCGATGTCGAAGTCGTCCTGCTGCGCGCGCTGCACCGTTTGGAATGCCACCGATGCGGGATCCTGCCCCTGCTGCTGCGGGCGCACGATGGCGGCGCCCCCGCGCTCGGCCCAGGTCGCGAGCTGCTCGACGGCCGCGGCGCGGAAGGTGTCGGCGGCGGCGACGATCACGCGCTTGTCGAAGGTTCGCAGATAGTTCGCGAACTTGCCGATGGTCGTCGTCTTGCCCACGCCGTTCACGCCCACCACGAGGATCACGGCCGGTCGCTCGCTCAGCCGCAGCGTCGGGTCGAACTTCGCGAGCCGCTCCTCGATCGCATCCCGCAGCATGCGGCGCAGCTCTTTCACCTCGGTGATGCGGAAGCGCTCGACATCGGAGCGCAGCCCCTCGAGAATCGAGTCCGTCACCTCGGGCCCGAAGTCGGCGGTGATCAGCGCCGTCTCGAGATCGTCCCACGTTTCATCGGTGACGAGTTCGGGCCCGTTGAAGACACTCCGAAGGACGTTCCCGAGAGACCACGATCGCTGCGCCATGCTCCCCAGTCTAGGAGGTGTCAGCCGCGGCCCCTCAGACCGAGCTCATAGGCGCGGATCACCGCCTGCACCCGGTCGCGCAGACCGAGCTTCGCGAACACGCGCCCGACGTGCGTCTTCACGGTCGACTCCGAGAGGAAGAGCCGCTCGCCGATCTCCGCATTCGTGAGACCGTCGGCCACCGCGGAGTACACCTCGAGCTCTCGTTCCGTGAGCTGCGCGAGCGCCTCGTGAGCCGGCCCGGACCCACCCGCGGCCTCGCCGGGGGCGGCATCCGCCGGCGCTCGCGAGTGATCCTCGCCGCGCATATGCTCGAGCACCCTCTGGGTGACGCTCGGCGCGAGCACCGCGTCCCCGCCCGCGACCGAGCGCACAGCCCGGATGAGCTCGGCCGCGCGCGCGTCTTTGAGCAGGAAGCCGCTCGCACCCGCCGCGATCGCGTCCATCGCGTATTCATCGAGGTCGAAGGTGGTGAGCACGAGCACGCGCACCCCGGGATAGCTTCGCGCGATCGCGGCGGTCGCCTCGATGCCGTTCATGCGCGGCATGCGCACATCCATCAGTACGACATGGGGCAGGCGGCCCCCGGTCACTGCATCTTCGGCACCGGCGGCCTGCGCGCCGGCAGGCGCCGCGAGC
>JBDIAD010000179.1:0-3677 GCA_039812205.1 Leucobacter sp. | reverse complement strand
GCAGCAGTTCGAGATCGCCTACCCGTCGATCATGGACAACGCGAGCGAGCGGGCCGTGCAGCTCGCCTTCGCCGGCCAGATCCCGCTGAACGCGGTGCCGACCACGCTCGTGCTCGACCGAGAGGGGCGCGTCGCCCACCGCATCCTCGGACAGATCGCCGATGTGTCGATTCTGCGCACGCTGATCACCGAGACCCTCGCCGAGAGTTGACGCACTGACGTGGGCTTGCAGGGGATCGTCGCCGACGGGCAGTTGCTCGTCGCCTCGCTGATCGCGATCGCCGCGGGTCTCGTCTCGTTCCTCTCGCCCTGCGTGCTTCCGCTCCTGCCGGGATATCTCGCCTATGTCTCGGGCGGCGCGCAGACCACTGCCGGTGCGCCCGCCGCGGCGGCGGCCGATCCGCGACGCGCGGGCCGAGCCGAGCGCCGGCGCATGGTGCTCGGTGCGCTGCTGTTCGTCCTCGGCTTCACCGTGATCTTCGTCGCGATGATGGCGCTCGCCGGCAGCGTCGGCTCGTGGCTGCTGCGCTGGGAGAACGTCATCACCCGCGTCATGGGCGCCCTCATCATCGTGATGGGGCTGATCTTCATGGGGGTCTTCGGTCGCGCCCAGCGCACGAGCCGCCTCCGGGTGAAGCCCAGGGTCGGCCTCGCCGGCGCGCCGCTGCTCGGCGCCGTCTTCGCGATCGGCTGGACCCCGTGCATCGGCCCGACGCTCGCCGTGATCGGCACCCTCGCCCTGCAGGGCGGCACCGCGTGGCGGGGCGCGATCCTCGCCGTCTGCTACTGCCTCGGCCTCGGCCTGCCTTTCGTGCTCGCCGCGTTCGGCTTCGGGTGGATCACCACCGCCACGACATTCTTCAAGCGGCATATTCGTGCCATGAACCTCATCGGCGGGGGGCTGCTCATCGTGATCGGCGTGCTGATGGTCACAGGAATCTGGTCTCAATTGATGTATGCACTGCAGGCGGTGATGAGCAGTTATGTCACGCTCCTCTGAGTTCACCGGGCGTCCCGACGATTACGAGGGCGGATCGAGCGAAACCGTCGCACGGATCGCGGCGAGCGACGCCGACGAGGCCGACCGCCCGACCGGCCGATCCGGCCCGCCCGGTACCGCAGGCCCGAGCAGCGACGACAACGTCGGCTTCGGCATCAAGGGCTGGGCGCGCTGGTTCTGGCGGCAGCTCACGAGCATGAAGGTCGCCCTGATCCTGCTCCTCCTGCTGGCGGTCGCCGCGATTCCGGGCTCGCTGCTTCCGCAGCGCAGCGCCGACCCGAACGGGGTGCTCAAATACGAGAGCGACCATCCAGTGCTCTTCAAGGTGCTCGATGCGTTCCCGATCCAGGGATTCGACGTCTACACCTCGGTGTGGTTCTCTGCGATCTACCTGCTGCTGTTCGTGTCGCTCGTCGGGTGCGTGCTGCCGCGCATCATGCACCACTGGCGGGCACTGCGCAGCGCACCCCCGCGCACGCCCGTGCGTCTGAAGCGCATGGCCGGATTCCAGGAACTGCGGATCTCGAATCCCGACGCGACCGAGGCCGAGCGGGTCTCGTTCGCCGAGCGGGCGATCGAGGAGGCCCGGCTCATTCTGCGACGCCAGCGCTATCGCGTCGAGACGCGGTCGCACACGAGCCGATCGGGAGGCCTCGAGATCTCGGTGTCCGCCGAGCGCGGCTATCTGCGCGAGACGGGCAACCTCGTCTTCCACATCGCGCTCCTGGGGGTGCTCGTGGCCGTCGGCATGGGCGGGCTGACCAGCTTCAACGCGCAGCGCGTGCTCGTCGAGGGCGAGACGATGGTGAACCAGATCATCGACTACGACACCGTCACCGCAGGCAGCTGGTTCACCTCCGACACGCTCGTGCCGTATCGCCTGCGCTTCGACAAGCTGAACGTCGATTACGTCACTCCCGACGAGGGCAACGCCAATGCGATCGGGCTGGTGCGCGACTTCACGGCGAATGTCACCATCTTCGACGAAGACGGTGCGCAGCACGCGGAGACGATCCGCGTGAACCGCCCGCTGCGCAACCTGCATACGCCGATCTTCTTGATCGCGAACGGCTACGCGCCGAAGGTCACGATCCGCAACGATGCCGGCGAGGTGGTGTTCAGCGAGGCGGTGCCGTTCATCCCGCAGGATGCGAACCTCACGTCGCTCGGCGTCATCAAGGTGCCCTACGGCATCGAGCGCGACGGCGCTCACACCCAGCTCGGCCTGCAGGGCTTCTTCTACCCGACCAAGGTCGACGGCGGGGACGAGGCCGGCGCGTTCTCGAGCTACCCCGACCTCACCAACCCCGTGATGACGCTCAACGTGTTCGTCGGCGATCTGGGTATCGACCTCGGGGTGCCGCAGTCGGTGTACGTGCTCGACACCTCCAATATGGAGGCGGTCGCCGGCCGCGCCCTCGAGACGAAGTCGCTCGAGCTGCGCATCGGCGACACGGTCGACCTGCCGCAGGGCATGGGGACGATCACGCTCGAGAGCGTGCCGCGCTACGCGGCGTTCGAGGTGATGAACAATCCGACGCAGGCGTGGGTGCTCGTGTTCGCCTTGATCGCGATCGCGGGCCTGCTGACCTCGCTCTTCGTGCCGCGCCGCCGCGTGTGGGTGAAGGCGATCCCCGACGAGGGGGGTGTGCGCCTCGAGTATGCGGCGCTCGCGCGCGGGGACGATCCGACGCTCGAGGCCGCCGTTGCGCAGCTGCGCGAGCTGCATCGCGAGCGGCTCTAGGCTCTCCCGCCCATTCGACGCGTCGTGCATGACGCGTCGAGTTGCGATATTCGTGGAGTCGTGAAATCGTGCTACAAAACCGCAAATGTGACACATGTGTGTCTCATCTCAGGTGCAACTGGTCATGTTTCGTATGAAATCGTGACATAGTTAATACTGGCTGTTTTTGTCAACGAAGCGTAAAACGTAAAGGATGGACGTCAGCAATGAGCGATGAGGTGCTGTCAGCCGATGATTTCAAGTTCGCGTTCCGCGGTCACCCCGCGGGCGTGGGCATCGTAACGGCAGAAGCCGCCGATGGGCCAGTGGCGATGACCGTCAGCTCGCTCTTCTCGGTCGGACTCGAGCCCCCGACCCTGGTGTTCTCCGCCTCGGCCCTGTCGTCGGCGACTCCGACGATTCTCGCCGCCGAGACCGTGATCGTGCACTTCGTGGGCGCCGACCAGGTCGAGCTCGCGAAGCTCGGCGCCACCAGCGGCGTCGACCGCTTCGGCGAGGGCGTCGAGTGGGATCGCCTTCCCACCGGTGAGCCTTACTACCCGGGCGCTGCGGCGTGGATCCGCGGCCGCGTGAGCCAGGTCGTCCCGGCGGGCGGTTCGAACCTGATCATCGTCGAGGCGATGACCAGCAACCCGCACAACCCCGACGGTGAGCCCGATCTCAAGCCCCTCGTGTACCACAACCGCCAGTGGCACGTTCTGAACGACAACTCGGCCATCTAGTCTGAGTCTCGAGAGGGGGCCGCGAGCAATGCTCGCGGCCCCCTCTCGTTCGTCCACGCGGCACTCGTCCGCGCCGTGTTCGTTCAGATCGCACTCGTGTGCACTGTGCCCGGGTTGCCCGGGCGCACCGCCGACAGTCCGGTGTCGCATGAACCCAAGGCCTCGGATGCCGGCGAGCCGCTCAGCTGCCAGGGTGCACCGGCAACGGGCG
>JBDIAD010000178.1:0-3686 GCA_039812205.1 Leucobacter sp. | reverse complement strand
ATGGTGCGCTCATCGGCGGCCTCGATCGCAGCCGTGGCCGCCGGGCCTCGGCTGTCGAGATAGAAATCGGCGAGATTCTGGGCTTTCGAGAGATACACGAAGTCGTCGCCCGATATCTCGCGCACCCGCTCGATGGGCACGAGCGTCTCGCAATCGGGGATCTCGGGCCGATCGCCACTCGGCTTCGTACGGGGCGGCGTCTCGTGCGTCGGCGAACCGACACTCGGCGACTCGCTGCCCGGCGATGCCGACGTCGTCGGGCGATCATCGGGTGGCGCGCCCTCGGCGCACCCCATCGTGGCGAGCGCCGCGATTCCGGCGATCGCGCCGAACAGTTGCGCCGCGCGTCGTCGACTCATGGCTTCACGCTATCAAGCGCGGGCGCGAAACTCGCGGAGCACGTCGAGCGCGACGTCCGTGCGATCGGTGACGATGCCGTCGACGCCCATCTCGGCGAGGCGGCGCATATCGGCGGGGTCGTTCACCGTCCACACGTGCACGGGGACGCCCGCGCGACGCGCATAGCGCAGCAGCCGCTTCGTCAGCACGCGCTTGCGCCCCTGGTATTCGGGGATCTGCAGCGCGTCGACCGTGCGCAGCAGCGCCTCGGCACGGCGCCGGCCGTGCACGGCGATTAGAACGACGAGCTGCGCGATCAGGTTGCGCCCGGGTGAGGTCGCGGGGCGCGGCACCCCGTCCTGCGTGGCCACGGCGAGCGCCCGCGCGCGTCGCTTGTCGGAGAAGCTGGTGAGCAGCACGCGATCGCCGTGGCCGGCGACGATCCGCCCCGCCGGAATCACTGCGTCGTCCGCCTTCACGTCGATGTTGAAGCGCACCTCGGGGAAGTCTGCGAGCGCGGCCTCGAGCGTCAACAGGCCGCCGCGATCCGCCATCATCGATTCGAGCTCGCCCGCATCGACGCCGGCGACCATCCGCTCGTCTCCGAGTACCCGGGCCAGGCTCGCATCATGGAACAGCACCGCGACACCGTCGCGCGTGACCCGACAGTCGCTCTCGATGAGGTCGGCGCCCGCGATGACCGCGGCGGCGATCGCGAAGCGCGAGTTCTCGACCACCCCTGCGGCCGCGTGCTCGGCCGTCACGAGCCCGCGGTGCGCGAGCACGGCGGGGACGGGCAGATCGACGAGAAATGGATGCACGGATGCCATCATGGCAGCGGCGGCCCGCAGATGCACCACCTGGCATCGCGCGCCCCTTTGGAGTAGCATCCCACTCCCCCGGGTCGGTAGCCTGGCAGGGGCGGCACATCGAAGTGCCGCATGCGAAAGCGAGGCAGCAGTGAGTGACGTGACGAGTAACCCGGCAGATTTTCCGCGCAGCGTGTTGTACGCGAAGCCCGATTCGCTCGAGGCGGTGAATGCCGCGGCGCAGCTGGGCGCCGACGCGGTGCTCGTGAACCTCGAGAAGGTCGACCCGGCAAGGCTGCCCGAGGCGCGTCAGGTGCTCTCCGACTTCTTGACGCAGGCGGATCGCTCAGGCTCCCGCCCGTGGCTGAAGCTCACCCTCGATCAGCACGAGGCCGACATCGCGGCGATCACCGGGCCGCTCGACTACATCATGGTGCCCGACGCCACGCTCGAGAACCTCGCGGAGGTCGCGGCGCTGCTCGACGCGCAAGAGGCGAAGGTCGGGCTTCCCGCTGGGAGCGTCCGTCTGAACGCGCTCGTCGAAGATGCCGAGGGGCTGCTGTCGCTGCGCGAGATCGCCGCGATGCCGCGCGTGCAGAAGCTCGGCATCGGCCGCGTCGACCTCATGCACCAGCTGCGCATGACCTGCGACCCCGAGGGCCCCGAGATCACCCGGTTTCTGGTGGATCTCGTGGTCGCCAGCGCGGCGGTGGGCATCGATCCGCCCCTCGCGTCGCTCTACCAGCAGGCGGACAACGACGAGGGCCTGCGAGAGACGACCGCGCGGCTGGCGAGCATCGGCTTCTTCGGCCGCACCGCGGTGTACCCGCAGCACATCGCGGGGTTGAACGAGATCTTCGTCGCCTGATCCCGGGCGGCCGCGAACCGCGCCGCGCTCCGGTCAGAGGTGCTTGCCGCCGGTGACGGCCAGCACCGCACCCGAGACGTACGATGCCTCCTCCGAGGCGAGGTAGACGTAGGCGCCGGCGAGCTCCGCGGGCTGACCCGGCCGCCCGAGCGGGGTGTCGGCGCCGAAGTCGCGCAGCTTGTCCTCCCAGCCGGTGGCCGGGATGAGCGGCGTCCAGATCGGGCCGGGCGCCACCGCGTTCACGCGCACGCCGCGACTGCCCTGCTCGTCGGCGAGCGCGCGGGTGAAGCCGACGAGCGCCGATTTCGTCATCGCGTAATCGAGCAGATCGGGGCTCGGGTTGAAGGATTGGATCGACGCGGTGACGATGATCGAGGCGCCGGGCTGCAGATGCGGGGCTGCTCGCCGCGTGAGTGCGAGCGGCGCCAGCAGGTTCGTCTCGAAGACCTCGAGCACCTCTTCCCGCCCGATGTCGGCGTTCTCATCGCGCCGATGCTGCGTGCCGGCGTTGAGCACGAGCACGTCGATGCCGCCGAGCTCGGCGACGGTTCGGTCGACCGCGGCGAAGCAGTGCTCCTCCTGCCGCAGATCTCCGGGAAGCAGCAGGCACTGCCGCCCCGCCTCGATCACCTCGAACTCGGTGTCGCGCGCGTCGTCGATCTCCTCGGGCAGGAACGTGATCGCGACATTCGCCCCCTCGCGCGCGAAGGCGATCGCGATGGCCCGGCCGATTCCGGAGTCACCGCCGGTGATGAGCGCGCGCATTCCTTCGAGTTTGCCGCTGCCGACGTAGCTGTACTCGCCATGATCGGGAGTGAGCATCATCGCGTCGGTGTCGCCGGGCTGCTCCTGCTGATGCATCGGCATCGGCGGCTGCGGGTACTTGCTTCTGGGGTCGAGGTTCGGGGCCATCGGCGTCTCCTGGATTCGGTGCGAGCGCTCCGCGCGCTCTCGCGTGTGGGTCTCACGGTAAGCGCCCGACGGTTTCATGCGGCAGGGGCTCGACAGCCGCGCGATCTGCCGCTACGGCGCCACGGCGCCGGCGGCCTCGGCGGTTGCATATCGCGAAAAACGAACCGCGCACAAGGGGTGCCGATGACAGCGACGGCTCCCATAAGCTACAAGAAATCACCCGAGACGAAGGAGCCTCCGATGGATCGTGATGTTGCGAAATTGCAGAGCATTGCCCGCGATCTGGCCGATCTGGGCTGCGACCTGAGCGGGCGCACCGCGCCGCCCACCGCCGAGGAGTCGGTCGCGATCGGGCAGGCGTTCGTCGCCCTCTCGGAGGTCGTCACCTCTGTCGCGGCGGCCCTGGAGCGCGCCGCGCAGCAGGCCGAGCAGCTGCAGAGCGCGTCGACCGTACGGCCGGAGTAGTGTCCGGCGACGGCCGGTGAGGTGCGGCGCAGGTCTCGCCTCGCCGGCACGAGAAGGGGCCAGGGTGCGGATCGATCCACCCCTGGCCCGCCGTCGTGCCGGTGCTGCTCGGCCCGGCTTCTCGTCAGTCGAGCCCCTCGACATCGACCGGGTCGATCGTGTCGACCGGGCGGCGGCGAGTGCGCCGCGTCATGACCACGATGAGCGAGATCAGGAAGACGACGACGCCGGCGCCCATCAGCAGGTATCCGACGAGATGCAGGTCGATCCACGTGACGTCGATGTTCAGCGCG
>JBDIAD010000177.1:0-3703 GCA_039812205.1 Leucobacter sp. | reverse complement strand
GCGCGGTGTCGCGCTCCACGTTCACGAGCTCGGGGATCTCGCGGCTGCTGTCGGGGGCGAACGACTTCGGCGCGAGCGTGACGAGCCAGAACACCACGGCGGCGACGACGGCGATCACGGTGAGGATCGCCGCCCAGATCCACACCACGGGAGGCCGGCTCTGCGAGCGCGTACTGCCGCCGGTCTCGGAGAGGCGGCGCAGGGCGAGCTCGGATTCCGAGACCTCTTCGGTGCCCGAGAAGAGCACCGAGGTCTGATCCTCTTCGCTCTGCAGAGCGGGCATGGTGCCGGCGGCGGCCAGGCGCAGCGCCTCGCGGAACTCGGAGGCGGACTGGAAGCGGCGGTTGCGATCCTTCGCCATGGAGTGCAGGATCACCCGATCGAGCTCCGGCGTGAGCTCGGGATTGCGCTCGCTCGGCGCCTGCGGGCGCTCGCTGACATGCTGATAGGCCACCGCCACGGCGGTCTCGCCGCGGAACGGCACGTCTCCGGTGAGCAGCTCGTAGAGCAGCACGCCGGTGGAGTAGAGGTCGGTGCGCGCATCGACCGTCTCGCCCTTGGCCTGCTCGGGCGAGAAGTACGCCGCGGTTCCGAGGATCGCCGTGGTCTGCTGCACGGTGGACGAGGTCTCGGAGACGGCTCGAGCGATGCCGAAGTCCATCACCTTCACCTGACCGGTGCGGGTGATCATGATGTTCGCGGGCTTGATGTCGCGGTGCACGATGCCCGCGCGATGCGAGTACTCGAGCGCGGCGAGCACCGAGTCGACGACGCGGCACGCCTCCGCCTGCGAGAGCGGGCCGTCGGCGGTGAGCTCGCGCAGGTTCTGCCCGTCGACGAACTCCATCACGATGAAGGGCAGCCGCATGGGCCCCTCGCCGGTCTGGATCAGATCGTCGCCCGCGTCGAGCACGCGCACGATGCTCGGGTGCGCGAGCCGGGAGGCGGCCTGCGCCTCCTGGCGGAAGCGCGTGCGGAACTGCTCGTCGCCCGCCAGGTTCGCGCGCATCACCTTGATGGCGACCTGGCGCCCCAGCTTCGTATCGACACCGCGATACACGGTGGACATGCCGCCCTGGCCGAGGTAATCGCTGATGGCGTAGCGCCCCGCGAGGGTGCGCTGCGCGTCGGCGGTTTCGGACATCGTGCGGGTCTCCTGAGGATCGGCGAAATCGTGAGCGCGGCGTGGCGCTGCTTCCAGTCTAGAAGTGGCGAGATGTGAAGTGCTGATTCGGTCGAATTGTTACCTTCTCAACCGCCGGTGCCGGTGCCGCCACCGCTGTTGTTCCCGCCGCCGTTCGATGGAGCCGCCTTCACCTTGATGGTGAGCGGTTCGGAGGGCCCGGAGATGTAGGGCTTCGCGCCGTCCGTGCAGGTCTGGGTGTACACGATCGTGATCGTGTCGTCGGCGGTGACGTTCTTCGCCTCGATCTGCGCGGTGTTGCCGTTCAACGTGACGAACACCCCGGCGCCGATCTGGTTCTGGTCGATGGTGAAGCCCTGAGGCTGCAGCCCCGCGGGGCAGCTCGCCGGACCGAGGCCCACGCTGAAGGTCTGCTTGGCGTTGACCTCGGAGGGGCCGGTCGCGATCGCGGGCGGCGCGACCTCGCCGAACGGCACCGTGTAGGTCAGCACGATCGGCTCGTCGAAGCGCACGCTCTGCCCCGAGACACTGATCTTCGTCACGATGTTCGGCGGATCGGATGTCGGGTTGCCCGCCTGCGCGGTGACGTTCGTGAAGCCCTTGCCCCGCAAGAAGCCCTCGGCCTCTTCGACGGTCTTGCCGACGACGTCGGACTCGTTGATCGCGCCGGTCTGGGGCGTCGGAGGCGACGTGGTCTTCGAGGTCGTCTGAGAGCTCGTCGTCTTGCTCGTCGTCTCCTCGCCCGGGTCGCCCTTCTGCTGGCCGAAGAGCGCCCACAGGGTGCCGCCGCCGATGACCAGCAGCAGGATGAGCAGCGTGATGAGCGGCCAGGTCCACGGGCTGCGCTTGCGCGACTCCTCCTCGGGCTCGGCCGGCGGCTGGGTGCGGGTCGCCGCGGAGCCCGCGCTCGCGGGGAGCGCGGTGGTCGGGGCATCGCTACCGGCGGCCATCACGACGGTGGCGTCGGCGGGCGCGGCGGCCGGCTGCGGATCGACCTGCGGAACATAGCTGGCGGCGAGGCGGAGATCTCCGCGGTGCAGCGCGGTGGCGGCCTGCGCGAGCTTCGCGGCGCTCTTCGGGCGATCCTCCGGTTTCTTCGCGAGGCAGGCCATCACGAGGCGCTGCACGGGGGCCGGCACGTCGCTCGGCAGTTCCGGCGGCGTGTCGTTGATCTGCGCCATCGCGATCGCGACCTGCGAGTCGCCGGTGAAGGGGCGCCGCCCCGCGAGGCACTCGTAGGCGACGATGCCGAGCGAGTAGACGTCGGTCGCCGAGGTGGCCATATGGCCGCTGGCCTGCTCGGGCGCGAGGTACTGCACGGTGCCCATGACCTGACCGGTGGCGGTGAGCGGCACCTGATCCGCGATGCGCGCGATGCCGAAGTCGGTGATCTTCACGCGGCCCTCGGGGGTGATGAGCAGATTGCCGGGCTTCACATCGCGGTGCACGAGACCGGCGTCGTGCGCGGCCTGCAGTGCCGCTCCGGTCTGCGCGACGATGCCGAGCACGCGATCCGACGGGAGTCGGCCCTCGCGCTCGATGATCGCCGAGAGCGGCTCGCCGGGCACGAGCTCCATGACGATGTACGCCGAGCCCTGCTCCTCGCCGTAGTCGAAGACGTTCGCGATGCCCTCGTGATTCACGAGCGCCGCGTGGCGGGCCTCCGCGCGGAATCGCTCGAGGAAGCCGGGGTCGCCCATGTACTCGTCTTTGAGGATCTTGATCGCGACCGCGCGCCCGATGATGCTGTCGGTCGCCTTCCAGACCTCGCCCATGCCGCCGACGGCGATCCGCGAGCTCAATTCGTAGCGTCCGCCAAAGGTGACCCCTGCAGTTGGTCTCATTGGTTCAACACCGCTTCCATCACTTGTTTCCCGACTCGAGTAGGAAGGTCGTAGGAGCTTCCCTGATATTGATATGCCGCCCCACCCCCGTTTTCGATCACCACGGCGATGGCGACCTTCGGGTTCTCGACCGGCGCGAACCCGGTGAACCACAGCGTGTACGGCCTCACCGCACCCTCATCGGTGACGCCGTTCTCCGCGGTCCCCGTCTTACCGGCGACTCGAACATTCGGAATCCCTGCCGCATGCGCGGTCCCCCCGGGATCCGATACCGTCAATTCCATCATCTGCGTGAGGGATTTCGCCGTCGACGCGGAGATGGGCTTCGAGAATTCTTCGTTCGCGTACTCGCGCTCGGTGCGCAGATCGGGCGTGATCACGCGGTCGACGAGACGCGGCTTCATCACCGTTCCGCCGTTCGCGATGGCCGAGCTCACCATCGCCATCTGCAGCGGGGTCGCCCGCACATCGAGCTGGCCGATCGCGGAGAGCGCGACTCCGGCCTGGTCGGCCGGAATCGGCGCGTTGCTCGGGGTGACCTCGAGCGGAATCTCGAGATCCTTCCCGAAGCCGAACTCCGAGGCCATCTTCGAGACCGCGTCGCGATCCATCGACATCGCGAGCTCCGCCATCGGAATGTTGCACGAGAGCACGATCGCGGTCTGCAGCGTGGTCTTCGCGCCCGGCCCGCAGGTCTCGCGCGAGGCGTTCTGCA
>JBDIAD010000176.1:0-3714 GCA_039812205.1 Leucobacter sp. | reverse complement strand
GACGGATCGCGAAACCCGGCAGTCGAGCAGGATCGTTCCCGCGGCCCCGGCATCCCGCCAGGTGCGCAGCGCGTCCAGATCCTCGATCGAGCGGACCGTCACCGCGGTCGCGCCGAAGCTGCGCGCCAGCGCCGCGAAATCCGCTTCGGGAATGAGCATCGGCGCTTGCTCGAGCCCCATCGCGCCGTACAGATGCACCTCCGCGCCGTACGCGCTGTCGTTCCAGACGACGATCACCGCGCTCGGGGCGGTGCGGATCGCGGTCTCCAGATCGGCGAGCCCCATCAGGCCGCCGCCATCGCCGGTGCTGAGCACCACGGTCGTGCCCGGCGCGGCGGCCGCGACGCCCGCGACCGTCGAGAATCCGAGGCCGATGGTCTGGTACGCGGTGCCGACCATGACGAGGCGCTCGGGGGAGGAGATCGGCCAGAACATGTTCGCCCAGCCGAGGAAGTGGCCGCCGTCGGTGGTGATGTGGTGCTCGGCGGGAAGCAGCTCGCCGATGCGCGCGGCGACGGAGCGCGGATCGAGCAGGCCGTCGCCGCAGAGCCCGTCGGGATGCTCGGAGAAGCCGTCATCGAGCACCCGCAGCGTTCCGCCCGGCTCGAACCCCGTGAGCCGGTTGCGCCAGGGCGTCTCGGGCAGGGCGCGCGTGCGCATCAGCTCGAGCACGCGCGGAACGAGATCCGCAGCATCGGCCCGCACGAGTCGATGGCGGATCGCGCGCGTCGTCCTCGGCGCCGGGGCCGCGTCGAGATCGATGCGGATGACCGTCGCGCCCTCGCCGAAGAGCTCGCCGAAGCGCATCGTGAACTGGTTCAGCGAGGCGCCGACGACGAGCACGACATCCGCGGTCTCGAGGGTCGCCATCGCGGCGCTCTGACCGAAGCCACCGGTGAGGCCGAGATCGAAGCGCTGCTCCCCGAAGACGCCGCGGCCCAGCGCGGTGGAGGCGGTCGGGGCTCCCGCCCGATCCGCGATCTCGCTCAGCAGGTCGCCGACGCCCGCGAGCCAGGCGCCACGGCCGGCGAGCACGGCCGGCCGCTGCGCGCGGGTGAGCTCGGAGACGATGAATCGGATCTCGTCGTCGGCGGCCGCCGGCGGATCGATCCGGGGAGCAATCGAGGGCCGCGTCGCCGTCGCCACCGCTTGCGCCGCCGCCCGCTCGATCGGTGCCGCGGCGAGATCGTAGGGGATCGCGAGCACTACCGGGCGCCGCTCGCGCGCGGCGCGCTCCGCCGCGGCGTCCACCTGCGCATCGAGCTCGGCGGGGGAGAGCAGCGTCGTGCCGACCCCGACGGCCGTCGCGAGCAGCGTCTGATCCACATCCCAGGGCCGCGGCCCGATGGACGGCGCATCGCCCACGACGACGAGCATGGGCGTGCGCGCCATCGCGGCCTCCGCGAGCGCGGTGAGCGCGTTCGTGAAGCCCGCGCCGTAGGTCGTCGTGGCGACGGCCATCCGGCCGCTCACGCGCGTGTAGGCGTCGGCGGCCGCGACCGTCCCCGCCTCGTGGCGCATCGCGCTGTAGGCGATGCCGACCCGGCCGAAACCGTCGATGAGGTGCGCGTTCCCGTTGCCCATGAGGCCGAACGCGTGATCCACGTGCCGGCGCAGCGCCCGGGCGAGCGAAGAGGAAAGAGTGGTCGTCATGGCGATCCTTGCGAGTGTCGATACGGAAGAAGAGGAACCGTATGTGTCTCGCCGATCGGCAGCAGCGCCCCTTTTTCGGGCGCCTTCCCCGCTGTGCGCGGGAGTGGACCCGCCCAGTGTACAACCGCCCCCGGCCCGCCGTCTTGTCTGAGAGCGACGGGGCTTGTCTCTGAGCGATGACAGTGCTCGCGGAGCGTAGACACGGGGTGAGCAGTGTGGTTCACTTCCGACAACTGGCTTTGTCTCGCATTCAAAGGAGAATCATGTCTGAAGCCCGTACAGAGAAACTCGCCGCGAACCAGCTCGGCGCCGGATCGATCGTGTTCCTGGTGCTCGCGGCGGTCGCGCCGGTCACCGTGCTCATCGTCGTCCTGCCGCTCGCGATCGCGCTGGGCAACGGCGGCGGCATCCCGATCGCGGTGCTGCTCGTCGCCGCGGCGCTGCTGCTCTTCGCCATCGGCTACGCGCAGATGACCAAGGAATTCACGAACGCCGGCGGCTTCTACGCGATCGCGGTGAAGGGCCTCGGGAAGACCGCGGGCCTGATCACCGGGATCATCGCCACCATCGGCTACAACGCCTTCGTCGCCGGCGCGCTCGGCACGATCGGCTTCTTCGCCGGCATGGTCGTCGCGCCCGAGCTCTTCGGAGAGGCGTTCACCCTCGACTGGTTCTGGACCGGCCTCGTGCTCTTCGTGGTGGTCTTCGGGCTCGCCATCTCGGGCATCCACGTGAGCGCCGTCGTGCTCGGCATCGCGCTCGTGCTCGAGATCATCATGGTGTTCGTGTTCAGCATCTCGGTGCTCGTGCAGAACGGCTTCGATCCGGCGATCTTCACGCCCGAGGTCATCTTCGGCGGATCGCTGTGGATCGGCCTGCTCCTCGCGGCGACCGCGTTCATCGGCTTCGAGGCCACGGCGCTCTTCGGAGAGGAGGCGAAGGAGCCCCGCAAGACCATTCCGCGGGCGACCTACGCCGCGATCATCATCATCGGCCTCATGCACGCCTTCGCCGCCTGGGCGATCGTGAGCTCGCTCGGCCTCGGAGATGCGCAGGACGCCGCGATCGAGCATCAGGAGGCGGGCGACCTCACGCTCATGCTGATCGATCAGCACCTGGGGTCCTTCATGCTCACGGTCGCGCTCGTGCTCGTCGTGGTGAGCCTCTTCGCCGCGCAGCTCGCCTTCCACAACTCGGCCGGCCGCTACCTCTTCTCCCTCGGCCGCGCCCGCGTGCTGCCGAACTGGCTCGCCAAGACGAATCGCCGTGGCACGCCCGGGCGCGCGCTCTTCGTGAACCTGCTGTTCGGCCTTGCGATCGCGGCGATCTTCCGCTTCGTCTTCCCCGATCAGCCCTCGATCGAGACGCTCGTGCCGGTCGGCCTCGGCTTCGCCACCCTCGCGATCATCATCGTGCAGGCGATCGCCGCGCTCGCCGTGGTGGTCTACTACCGCCGCACGCGCGATCCGCGCATCTGGAGCACCTTCATCGCCCCGGGGATCGGATTCCTCGCGCTCGCGACGTTCAGCGTGATGGCGATCGTGCAGTTCCCGCTCGTCGCCGGCTCCGATGCCGTCTACGTGGTCGTGCTGCCGTGGATCCTCGTGGCCGCGGTGATCGGCGGCCTCCTGTACGGCGCGTATCTCAGGGCGAAGCGTCCGGAGGTGTACGCGGGCCTCTCGGGCGACCTCGAGAAGTTCGACGAGGAACTCGACCGCGCGGCTGCGGAAGAGGGCTAGGGGAGCGCCGTGAGTGCGGATCGCAACATGAATCCGCTCGGCCTGCCCCGGCGCGTCCTCATCACCGGGGGCGCGTCGGGGATCGGGTTCGCATGCGCGAAGCTGTTCCACGACACGGGTGCCTCGGTCGGCCTCGTCGGCCGATCGGAGGACCGTCTGCGCGCCGCCGCAGCCGCGCTCGCGAGCGACGGTTCCGGTCCGATCGCGGTGGCACCGGCGGATGTCGCCGACGAGAACTCGATCGGCGCAGCCGTGGAGCGCATAGCGGCCGACCTCGACGGCATCGATGCGCTCGCGCTGTGCGCGGGGGTCGAGGGCGAGA
>JBDIAD010000175.1:0-3717 GCA_039812205.1 Leucobacter sp. | reverse complement strand
CTACACCGTGATCGCGCACCTCAAGGAGCCCTTCGCGCCCTACGTCGAGGCCCTCGCCAGTCACGGCATCCAGCCGAAGCATCTCTACGACGGCACCGACATCGCGACGAACCCGGTGAACTCGAAGCCCGTCGGCACCGGCCCCTACAAGTTCAAGGAGTTCGTCGAGGGCGATCACATCACCCTCGAGAAGAACCCTGACTACTACGGCGGCGAGTCGAACATCGACACCGTGATCTTCAAGATCATGCCCGATGCCAACGCCCGCGTGCTCGCGGTGCAGAGCGGCGAGGTCGACTTCGTGTCGGCGACGTTCCTCGACGCGGCGCAGGTCGGCACGCTGAAGGGCGATAAGAACCTCACGCTGTTCAACGGCAACCTGCCGAGCACGATGACGCTGTTCTTCAACGCTGCGGGTGACGGCCCGACGTCGAACGCCGATGTGCGCAAGGCGCTGTACACCGCGATGGATCGCGATGCGATCGCCGACAACGCCTACTACGGTACCGCGATCCCGTCGCGCGGCCCGATCCCGGCCGCGATCACCTGGGCGGCTTCGCCGAAGGTCGATTTCAACAAGGAGTACGCTCACGACTCCGACAAGGCCGAGAAGATGCTCGACGCCGCGGGCTTCCCGAAGGGCGCCAATGGCAAGCGCTTCGACATCAACATCCGCACCTCGGGCTCGTTCGCGACCTACGTCGCAACGGCCGAGTCGATCAAGTCGTCGCTCGAGAAGGTCGGCGTCGGCGTGAACATCATCGCCGAGGACCTCAACGTCTTCGTCGACGGCGTCTACACGAAGCACGAGTTCGACATGGCGATCATGGCGTTCGGCTCCTACGAGGATCCGTCGCTGGGCGTCTCGCGTCTCTACGTGTGCAACCCGAACAGCGCCGCGTTCCGCAACCCGACCGGCATGTGCGACGCGCAGATCGACGAGGCGTTCCAGAACGCCGCGACGACGGTGGATCGCGACCAGCGCGCGAAGTACTTCGAGGCGGCCGAGATGCGCTCCTCGGAGCTGATGTCGACGGTTCCGCTCGTGGACGATCAGGCGCTCTCGCTGGTGCGCAACGATCGCTGGGCGAACACCGACGAGTTCATCGGCAAGGTGTTCCTCGACTGGTCGGTGCTGCGCGCCAACTAGTTCCCGCAGAGGAATCACGCGCATCGCACGTGAACCCGAGCCCCCGATCCGCACCGCGGGTCGGGGGTTCTTCCGTTCGTGCCCGGGCGGCTGGGAGTCGCGGGAATCGGGCCGATCGCCTCTTGACTTTCGCACCGCACCCGGGCCACAGTGGGAGTGCAGTGTCTCACTGGTGAGCCTGCCATGCCGACAGGAGAAACCGTGCACATCGTTCTCGCCGACGACACCGCAAAGGGTCCGTATTCGACGTTGATCCAGGCGGGAGACTTCGTATATCTCTCGGGGCAGGGCGGAATCGATCCTGCGACCGACGCGATCGTCGAGGGCGGGATCAAGGCCGAGACCAAGCAGACGTTCGCGAACATCGAGGCGCTGCTGAAGCGCGCCGGCCTGGGACTCGAGAACCTCGTGCAGATGACCTGCTTCCTCGCCGACATCGACGAACTCGGCGCCATGAACGAGGCCTATGCCGAGGCGTGCGGGCCGGGAGTGAGCCCCGTGCGCACCTCGGTCGCGGTGGCGGCCCTCCCCTTCGGCCTGCGCGTCGAAATGTCGGCCGTCGCCTACCGCGGTTAGCGATCGCCCGGGTGCTGCCGGGCGCGATCCACCCCTTCTTCCAGCCCACATCTCAACGCAGAGAACAGGAACACCATGACTCAGACCGACCGCCCCCTGGTGATCGACTCCCTCGGCTTTCTCGAGAATCCCTTCGACCCGACCAAGATGCGCGCGAACGGCATCGGCGCGCGGTTGAGCGAGGAGGCGATCGACTCGGCCGTCGCCTCGGGCCTCGTCGCCACGAATCTCACCGTCGCCTCGGGTGCTGATCACGAGGCGACCGTGCAGGCGATCTCCGAGCTCGACGACACGGTCGCGGCAAGCGGCGGGCGGCTGCGCAAGGTGCTCTCGACCGCCGATATCGACGCCGCGCGCGCCGAGGGGTCGGTCGGCATCATCTACGGCTTCCAGAACGCGGCGATGGTCGGCGACGACCTCGATCGTGTCGCAGAGTACCATCGCCTCGGGGTGCGCGTGATCCAGCTCACCTACAACGTCGTGAACCAGTTCGGCTCGGGCTCGCTCGCCCCCGAGGACACGGGCCTCAGCGAGCTCGGCCTGCAGCTGCTCGAGCGGTTGAACGGGCAGAAGCTGATGGTAGATCTCTCCCACGGCAGCTACAACCTGACCATGGATGTGGCCCGCGCCTCCACGAGCGAGCGCCCGCCGACCATCACCCACACCGGCTGCGCGGCGCTGTCGGCGACGCCGCGCAACAAGACCGATGAGGAGCTGCGGGCGATCGCCGAGCTCGGCGGCTATATCGGCATCTACACGATGCCCTTCCTCGCGGTGGGCAAGGCCTACGGCTTCGCGGATCAGGCGGCGCACATCGCCCATGCGATCGACATCTGCGGCGAGGATCAGGTCGGCATCGGCACCGATCAGGGGCTGTGCGATCTGGGCGACATGGAGGTCGTGCGCAAGAACTACCACGATCAGGTGCTCGCCCGGCGCGAGGCCGGCATCTCGGCGCCGGGCGAGGATCCCGAGATCCTGCCGTACCCCGATGGATTCATCGCCCCCGAGAAGTACCGCCAGATCGAGCGGGCGCTGCGGGAGGCGGGCTTCTCGAGCTCGCGGATCGAGAAGGTGCTGGGCGAGAACTTCAAGCGGTACGCGGCGCGCATCTGGGGCGAGTGACCGCGGTAGACCGCAGGCGGGCGCGACTCGCCGATACAGTGCTGCGCATTTGATACTGCAGTGACCCGTTTCGTCTCATATTCGTCCCAGGCTTCGCTGTGCGCTGCCCCTGGGGCATATTGTGAACGTGCGTGATGTATAGCTACAGAGAGGTAGTGCGGCCGATCCACACCCCGGATCTTCGCGGGCTCCACCTCTCTCGAGCAGTGATTCGCACGGGCGCTGCCCGAATTCAAACGAGCATCAGAGAGTGAGTGAAATGACTTCGACACCTAAGGGGCACATGGCCCTGACCGCGTTCATGCTTGCGCCCGGGTACTACACCGACAGCTGGCGCATGGAGGGCAGCCGCTCCGAGGAGCTCGCGTACATCGATCTCATCCGCGATCTCGGTGCGATGTGCGAGAAGGCGAAGCTCGACGCGATCTTCATCGCCGACGTGGTCACCGCGAAGCCGATCCTCGAGGCGAACATCAAGTTCACCGGGTTCTACGAGCCGCTCACCACCTGCTCGCTGCTGGCCGCCACGACCAAGAACATCGGCCTCATCGCCACCTCGTCGACGTCGTTCTCGAACCCCTTCGTGCTCGGCCGTCAGCTCTCGGGCCTCGACTCGCTCTCGGGCGGTCGCGCCGGGTGGAACCTCGTCACCTCGGGCGACGGCGGCGAGAACTTCGGCCTCGACGAGATGCCGCTCCCCGAGGATCGGTACCGCAAGGCGAACGAGTTCTTCGACGTCATCACCGCGCTCTGGGACAGCTGGAGCGATGACGCGGTGATCAACGACCGTGCGAGCGGCTGGTGGGCCGATCCCGAGAAGCTGCATGCGATCGATCACGAGGGCGAGTTCTTCAAGGTGAAGGGGC
>JBDIAD010000174.1:0-3753 GCA_039812205.1 Leucobacter sp. | reverse complement strand
TTCGACTCGGCCTCGCGCAGCCCGCTGGCGCGAGTGGGCGCGCGCGGGGGCGAGTTCGGGGGAGACGTCGTCGCTTGGGTGGGCTCGGTGTTCGAGGCGCTGCTCGAAGACGACGCGCCGCCCGCGAAGGCGAGCGACGGGGGCGGATCATGACGGACGCCCCGCTGCCCGCCGACCCCTCCGGTCGTGCCGAAGCCGCGGAGCCCGCGCCCGAGGCGATGCGCCGGCTTCGCGCGACGATCTCCCGGCTCGTGAGCCCCGGCGGCTGCGCCTGGCACGGCGTGCAGACGCACGAGTCGCTGATCCCCTTCCTCATCGAGGAGACCGCGGAGCTCGTCGACGCGATCGAGCGCGGTCTCCCGGCCGACGAGGTCGCGGGCGAGCTCGGCGACGTGCTCTACCAGGTGCTCTTCCACGCCGAGATCGCCGCGCAGGCGGGGGAGGGATACGACTTCGATCGCGTGGCCGAGATGCTGAACGAGAAGCTCATCGCCCGCCACCCGCACGTCTTCGGCGACCGCGGCTACATGACGGTCGCCGAGCTGGCCGAGGAGTGGGAGCACTTGAAGGAGGACGCGGCCGGCGCTCGGCGCGGATCGCGCGCACCGCTGGAGGGCATTCCCGCCGGCATGGCGACGCTCGCCCGCGCGGCCAAGGTGATCGAGCGCCTCAAGCGGGCGCACCTGCTGGAGATCCCGGCGGCGGAGCCGGGCTCGCCCGACGCCGAGGCCGCCGAGGAGGCCGTTGGAGAGGAACTGCTCGCGATCCTGATCCGGGCGAATGCCGCCGGCATCGACGCGGATCGCGCACTGCGCGCATCCACGCGCCGGCTCGCGAACGCGCTGACCGACGGCGATGCCGCCGAACCCGACCTGGAAGAATAGAGAACCATGGCCAATCAGGTGAACCCCCCGCGCGGGATGCGCGACTTCCTGCCCGCGGACAAGGCCCGCCGCGAGCACGCCCTCGGCGTGATCCGCTCCGTGTATCGCGCGCACGGCTTCGACGAGATCGAGACGCCGGTCGTCGAGGACTGGGGGCGGCTCCACGCCGGGCTCGGCGGCGACAACGAGAAGCTCTCGTTCTCGATCCTGAAGCGCGGCATCCGCCAGGAGTCCCTCGATGCGGCAGCCGCCGCCGGCGACGCCGAGCGGCTCGCCGATCTCGGGTTGCGCTTCGACCTCACCGTACCGCTCACCCGGTTCTACGCGAGTCACCGCAGCGACCTCCCGCCCGTGTTCCGTGCGCTGCAGATCGCTCCCGTGTGGCGCGCCGAACGGCCGCAGAAGGGGCGCTACCGCCAGTTCGTCCAGGCCGACATCGACATCATCGGCGAGGCCGGACTGCTCGCCGAGGTCGAGCTGATCACCGCGACCTCGCAGGCGCTGGCCGCACTCGGTCTGCAGGGATGCGTGATCCGGGTGAACGATCGTCGCATCCTCTTCGGATTGCTCGAGGCCTGCGGCTTCGAGGCGGCCCAGCACGATCTCGCGCTCATCATCATCGACAAGCTCGACAAGATCGGCGCCGAGGGCGTGGTGGACGAATTGCGGGAGGTCGACGACGCGGCCGCCGGGCGCATCGCGTCCGTGCTCGCCGCGGTCGAGCCTGCGCTCGCCGGGGAGGGCATCCCGCTCACCGCGGAGGCCATGCGCGCGGTGCTCGCCGATGCCGGCGACGGTGCGAACGTCGCCGCGGGTGTGCAGAGTCTCGCCGAGCTCGGCTCCGCCCTGCAGGGCGGTCTCCCGGCCGGTGTCGAGCTCCGCTTCGATCCGACGCTCGTGCGGGGCATGGGCTACTACACCGGGACGATCTTCGAGGTCGCGCACCCGGGCTCGGGGAGCTCGGTCGGCGGCGGCGGGCGGTACGACGGCATGGTCGGGCGCTTCCTGGGACAGGACGTGCCGGCCGTCGGCTTCTCGATCGGCTTCGAGCGAGTCGTCGACCTCATCGACCTGCCCGAGAACGACGGCCCCGAGGCGATCGCGCTGATCGTCGACGCCGATGCGCGGCTGGCGGATCTCGCCGCGCTCAAGCGCGAGCTCGTGGGCCGCGGCCACCGCGTGCGCATCGAGGCCCGGCAGAAGAACCTCACGCGCCTGCTCGATCGGGTGAGCGCCGAGGGGTTCGCGAAGTTCGCCACCGTCGCCGCGGGAGTCCGCGATGCCGACGCGCTGGAGCTGCGCGAGCTGAGCTGAGCTGAACCCCGCGAGAGGTGGGCGCCGGAGCGATCCGCACCCCGCCCGCAGCTCGCGCCCCGTAGACTGAACCTGGCCTCAATCAGCAATTCCAAGGAGCACATGGTGGCATTCGTAGACGCGGTGATCGCACGCGAAATTCTTGACTCACGCGGCAACCCCACGGTCGAGGTCGAGGTCGGCCTCACCGATGGTTCGACCGGTCGCGCCGCCGTGCCCTCGGGCGCGTCGACGGGCGCCTTCGAAGCCTACGAACTGCGCGACGGGGACGCCGCGCGCTACCTCGGCAAGGGCGTGACGCGCGCCGTCGACGCCGTGTTCGACGAGCTCGGCCCGGCGATCGACGACTTCGAGGCGAGCGATCAGCGCCTGCTCGACATGGCGCTCATCGAGGCAGACGGCAGCGAGAACAAGCAGCGCCTGGGCGCGAACTCGATCCTCGGCGTCAGCCTCGCCGTGGCGCACGCCGCCGCGGCCTCCGCGAACCTGCCGCTGTACCGCTACCTCGGCGGTCCGACCGCCTGCACCCTGCCCGTGCCGATGATGAACATCATCAACGGCGGCGCGCACGCCGATACCGGCGTCGACATCCAGGAGTTCATGGCGGTGCCGCTCGGCGCCGAGAGCTTCTCGGAGGGTCTGCGCTGGGGCGTCGAGGTCTATCACGCGCTGAAGGCGCTGCTGAACGAGAAGGGCCTGTCGACCGGTCTCGGCGACGAGGGCGGTTTCGCCCCCGACCTGCCGACCAACGCCGAGGCGCTCGACCTCATCGTCGAGGCCATCACCCGCGCCGGCTACGAGCCGGGCCGCGATGTGGCGGTGGCGCTCGACGTCGCCTCGTCCGAGTTCTTCGAGAACGGCGTCTACAAGTTCGAGGGACAGGATCGCACGGCGGCCGAGATGAGCGCCTACTACGCCGATCTGCTCGACCGCTACCCGCTGGTCTCCATCGAGGATCCGCTCGATGAGAGCGACTGGGAGGGCTGGACGCACCTCACCGGCGAGATCGGCGCGCGCGTGCAGCTCGTCGGCGACGATCTCTTCGTCACGAACCCGAAGCGCCTCGCCGAGGGCATCGAGAAGGGCGCCGCGAACTCGATCCTCGTGAAGGTGAACCAGATCGGCACGCTCACCGAGACGCTCGACGCCGTGCAGATGGCGCAGCGCGCCGGGTACAGCGCGGTCATGTCGCACCGCTCGGGCGAGACCGAGGACGTCACGATCGCCGACCTCGCGGTGGCGACCGAGTGCGGCCAGATCAAGACCGGCGCCCCGGCCCGCTCCGATCGCGTCGCGAAGTACAACCAGCTGCTGCGCATCGAAGAAGAGCTCGGCGCCGCGGCCCGCTACGCGGGGCGCGCCGCGTTCCCGCGCTTCACCGCCTGAATCGGCCGTAACCCGGGGATCCATGGCACGCCGTCGACTGACCGCAGAGCTGGGCGACTGGATCGCCAGCTTGCGGTTCAGCGGCTTCACCATCATCACGGTGGGGCTGCTCATCGTGGGCGCGCTGATCCTGACCCCGACGCTCTCGACCTACGTGCAGCAGCAGCGG